>NZ_JARBCJ010000235.1:0-4226 GCF_028803055.1 Mumia sp. | reverse complement strand
AGAAGGTCGAGAGCCGTCAGGTCGAGGTCTCGGAGTTCTCAGGTCAGATCAAGCTGCTCGCCAAGGAGCTCGAGGTCCCGATCATCGCGATCAGCCAGCTCAACCGAGGCTCCGAGCAGCGCACCGACAAGCGCCCGATGCTGTCAGATCTGCGTGAGTCCGGCTCGATCGAGCAGGACGCCGACATCGTGGTGCTCCTGCACCGCCCCGACATGTACGAGCAGGAGTCGGAGCGCCTCGGCGAGGCCGACTTCATCGTCGCCAAGAACCGCTCCGGCCAGCCGGGTACGGCCACGGTGACGTTCCAGGGTCACTACTCTCGCTTCATCGACATGCCGAAGGAGTTCGGCTGAGCACTGGCGTGGCGTAGCGCGGCCTCCGGCGACGTGGGCGTGGGACGGATAAGCGCGCCTGCGGATGAAGCGCAGCAGCGGATGTCCCCGGGAGGAGATCCAGTGGCCAAGCAGACCACTGACGACATGAACACCGGACTGACAAGCCCGACCGCCGTCCCGCCTGCGAAGGAGCCGACGTGGCTTCGGCGTCGCTGGCGGCGACTGGTCCCGATCGGCATGCTCGCCGCCGCCGCAGCAGTTGCAGCTGCAGAGCTGACGCTCGGCGGCAGCTCAGCCTTCGCGTCATGGACGGTGAAGCCGGAACCCCTCACCGGTCCGGACACCGCCGCAGTCGCGGACACCTGCCGTACCAGGCTCGGGATGCCCGACGGTGACAACCAGACCCTGCTGGCCGAGCGACGCGGTGGCTGGACGTACGTCTTCATCTCCGCACCCGTCGGTGAGGCAACCTGCCTGATGCGCAACGCGGCAGCCGGCCAGGACCCTGAGGGCCACGAGATCTTCGCCGACCTCGCCGAACCCACCCCGACGGCAACGGTGGACCCTCGCCAGATCGTCGAGACCGGAAGCACCGGCGTCAGCACCGACGAGGGCTGGTTCCGCAGAGGATGGCTGACCTGGACCTACGGGTACGCAGGCAACGACGTCACCAGCGTGACGGTCCGAACTCCTCTCGGGACCGACGTCGAAGCGACGGTCAGGAACGGACGCTTCGCCGCATGGTGGCCCTCAGAACGGCCGAGCAGCAAGCACCCCGAAGTCATGGGCGCGTGGCACTACACCGTTACCCTGAGCGACGGCAGCACGCAAGGTCGGGGTCCGCACTAGTGCGAGCGGCGACGTGGCGAGGTCAGGTGCTCGAGCGCGACGGCGGCGAGCGCCACGACCGCTGCGAAGGACAGCAGCGCTGCGAACGCGAATGTCCAGAGAAGGTAGTCGACGAAGACCTCGGCGTAGCGGTCAAGGGCGGGGCCCCGGCTCCACCCGTTGAGGCCGGGTACGAGCCACGCGGCGACGGCGCCGATCGCGGCGGCTCCCATCGCGATGGTCGCGCCGGCGAACACCCAGCGGACGACGACGTGGAGACTCGTGTACGCGGCCGCCGCGACCCCGAGCGGGATGCTCACCATGACGGCGACGGGCAACACCCCGAAAAAGAGGTATCCACTCTCCGTCATCGCGCGAGTCTGCCAGACCGGCGACACCGAGCCCGCGGGCGCCTACCGCATCGCCACCGCTCCGTGTCCTGGCCGACCACTAGGTTGTGTGAGCATGAACGCCAACGAGCTGCTGACGCGGCTGTGCCAGGCCATCGACGCGCACGCGTGGGACGAGTTGGCCCCGCTGCTCCACGAGGACTTCGTCTGCCGATATGTGCACACGGGTGAGACCTTCGACCGAGACTCGTGGGTACGCCTCAACGCCGACTACCCAGGGTTCGAGCACCTCGTCATCGACGACCTCGTGGCGTCCGGAGACAGGGCTGTGGCCCGCTGCCACGTGACCGCCCGGGCTGACGGCGAGCTCGTGCACTTCGAGGTCGCGACGTTCATCACCGCGACCGACGGTCAGATTTCGTCGATGACCGAGGTGTGGACGGACGTCGACGCAGTGCCGCCGACGGCGACGCGCCCGGTGTCGAGCCTCCCGTCGCCACTCAGGTAGGTGCGCCGAACCCGAACCCGAACGCGTTGCGCACGTTCGCGTCGAGAGACGAGAACGACTCCTCGTACCTCTCGATCTCGCGGCCGGTCGCGCCGTTGCTCTCGGCGACCTCCCGCCACCGACGGACCACCTCGGCGACCTCGGCGACGACGCGTCGCGCCTGCGCTGGGTCGAGGCCGCAGTATGGCGCGAACGCCATCAGACCCCGTCCGGTGTCCCTCGGCTGGTACGACCCCGCGATGCTCGTCGCGCGGGAGGCGCCCGCGTCCGGATTCGGGTTGAGGTCGAAGGCGGGAGCGAGCCGCCACCCGGCGCCTTCACGGAGGAAGCCGTGGTTGCGCAGGTGGTTGTCGGTGTTGTGGATGAGGGCACCGACCGCGACGAGGCGATAGAGCACCACCAGGTCGTCACGAGGCGCGACGCCCTCGAAACGCAGGGCGTCGGCGACGTCCTCGTACTCGGCGGTGCCGCCGTCGCCGTGCTCCTGCGCGAGGGTCCGCGCGCTGATGTAGGGGACTCGATCCTCACCGCGCCGGTCGAAGCGTTCGACCAGGAGGACGCCTCGTCCCGCGACGGTCACGATCCGCCGCCGCGGCGTCGGCACGCCGGCGGCCTCGGCAAGGTCGAGCGCCGTCTTCTCCCAGACAGCGCGGTCGACACGGTCACCCAGCATCGGGAACTTCGCAAGGCACAGCCGGCCGTCGTCGACGACCGCCGCCTTGGGGAGCGCGCCGCCGAGCGCGCCGGTCCCAGCATCGAGCATCGTCTTGACCGCTTCGCGCCAACCCGTCGGGGACTCCTCGACGATCACGTCTGCGGCGTGCAGGAGCACGTCGAGCTCGAGCATCTTCGGGACGCCGACCGACTCCTGCAGGAACGGCCCGTCGCCGACACGGAACCGGAGCGCTCCCTGACGGGTGACATCACTGACACCCAGGAGGAAGTCGAGGGCGTTCAGCTCCGACGGGAGATCGGCGCCGGCCAGGTTGTCGGCCCGCCGCTGCATCGTCAGGAGGTTCTTGCCCCAGTGGTCCGGCGAGGAGTCCTGCAGCGAGAGGGGGAGCCCGTCCCGTACGAGGTGCGCCGCGTCGTCGAGCGGCATGGCCGGCTCGAGCGCGTAGGCGTCGGTGCGGGAGAGGTAGTCGTAGGAGTAGCGGAAGGTCGAGGACAGCACGCGACCCTCGGTGACGGTGAGTGTCCCGACCTCGACGTCCTCGCCACCCAGTCGCGTGACCACGTCGATCTGTCGGTTCATCGGCGGACTCGCTGAGGGAGCTGCTGATCGGCTCGTGCACGGCCCAGGTCGGTTCGCATCGGATCGAGCGCCTCGATCACATCATCGGCGAGCCGTGTCACCGTCAGGACTCGCATCAGCACATCGAGCGTGACCCCGGGGTCGCCCTTCTCCAGACGTGCGTACGCGCCGCGCGAGACGCCGGCCCGCTGAGCGAGCTGATCCTGGGTCAGCCCCATGAGCTTGCGCCAGGTTGAGATCCGATCGGCGAGGTCGCGCCGATTGCGGTCTGCTCGCGCATTGGGAGGTCGTACGTCCCGCTTCGCCATCATGCCAGCATAATGCGCTGTGTACGATACGCAAAGCAAGATAAAACCTTATGTACGGAGCACTATGGATCACCCTGGCCCGTGAGGGTGGATCAGGTCGTAGGCGCGCGACACCTTCTGAGGGACGACCATGCGCCACGCGTCGACGACGAGCTCGCGAGCCTCTCGAGGGTCCAGCGCCGCGAGATCGGCATGGACCCAGTTGAAGCGCATGTCCGATTCCGAGGGCAGGTGGAACGTGTTCGGCGCGCTCGCGACGAGTCCGGCCCGCTCCTCCTTGGGGAAGCCGAAGCCCATCACGCGCTCGTCGAGCGAGAACGCCACATAGACGATCTGCTTGACACGGAACTTCAGCCTTCCGCGCACGTACACCTCGTACGAGCGCTCCAGCTCGGAGCCCAGGGACCGGACGTCGTCGATCACCGCCATGCTGAGCCGACTGCGTCGCCGAGCCGGACTCATCGGTGCCGCCGGCCGGACTCCTCCTCGTCGGGGTGGTGCCCCTGCATCCGGGTGGGCCAGGATCGTTTCCATGACGAGCAGAACCGCGCCGCCGGGTTCGTCGAGGCAGCGAGACGTGCGAGCGAGTGTGAGGATGCCGTTCGGCACGATTCTCCTGGCGGTTGGGAGCATCGCGGTGTC
>NZ_JARBCJ010000234.1:0-4283 GCF_028803055.1 Mumia sp. | reverse complement strand
GGGGTCGTGTCGACGGCCGTGGGGTCGTGATCGCGAGCCACGACGCTGCTGTCGCGTCCGGCGCCATCGGCGCCGTGATGGCCGAGACGGTGCAGAAGGCTCAACGCTTCGCGATCGACCGGGGATACCCGATCGTGTACGTCAACGACTCCGGCGGCGCGCGCATCCACGACGGGATCCTGGCGCTGCACGGCTGTGGCGAGATCTTCGCCCTCAACGTCCACGCACAGCGACGCATCCCGCAGATCTCGCTGATCCTCGGCCCGTGCGCCGGCGCCGCGGCGTACTCCCCCGCCCTCACCGACTGGACGATCATGGTCCGCGAGCAGGGCCAGATGTTCCTCACCGGACCGGACATCGTGAAGGCGACCACCGGGGAGGACGCGAGCGCCGAGGACATCGGCGGCTCGCAGATGCACACCGAGACCAGCGGCGTCGCGCACCTCGAGGTCACCAACGAGGAGGAGGCGTTCCACGCGACGCGCCTGCTGCTCTCGTACCTGCCCTCCCACGTCGGCGCCCCGATGCCGGTCGTCGCCGCGCGCCGACCCGACCCGGTGGCGGCCGAGCGGCTGCCGTACGTCGTCCCGGACAAGGCGAGCGTCGTCTTCGACATGCGCGACGTGCTCGACGGCGTGCTCGACCACGGCCCGCGCCTCGAGCTCATGCCGGCGCACGCGCCGAGCATCCTCACGCTGTTCGGCCACCTCGACGGCCGGCCGGTGGGCGTGCTGGCCAACCAGCCGGCATCGCGAGGCGGGGTCCTCGACGCGAAGTCGTCGGTCAAGGCGGCACGGTTCATCGAGTTCTGCGGCCGGTTCGGGCTGCCGGTGGTGACCTTCGTGGACGTGCCCGGCTTCCTGCCCGGCACGGTCGAGGAGTCCCGCGGCGTGATCACGCACGGCGCCAAGCTGCTCAAGGCGTACGTCGAGACCACCTCGCCGCTGCTCACGGTCGTCGTCCGCAAGGCGTACGGCGGCGCCTACATCGCGATGGGCTCGCGTTCGCTCGGCGCCGACTACTCGTGGGCGTGGTCCGGGGCGGAGATCGCCGTGATGGGACCCGGCGGCGCGGTGGCGCTGCTGCACCGCCGCCGGCTGCGCGACGCGGAGGACCCGATCGCCGTGCGCGACGAGCTGGCGGCCGAGTACCGGGAGAACGTCGCTCGCCCGTACGTGGCGGCCGAGGCGGGCATCGTCGACGACGTGATCCTCCCCGAGGAGACCCGTGACCGCCTGGTCGACGCCCTGGCGACGCTGGGCTTCGAGGAGAGCGGCCGCGGCGGGGGTGCGCGTGTACGCCGCTAGGGCCGAGATCGTGGGCAACGTGTGGCGACTGGTTGCCCGGGAGGGTGACCGCGTCGCCGCCGGCGACGTGGTCGCGGTGCTCGAGACGATGAAGATGGAGATCCCGGTGCACACCGCGGAGCCGGGCACGGTCCGGCTCCGCGTCCGCGAGGGCGAGATCGTCCAGGAGGGCGACGTCATCGCGGAGATCGGCTGACGGCCTGCGCTCTCCGGCTCGTACGCGTTCACGCGGCATGGGCGGCGTGATAGGACGTGATCAGGGTCACACGACCTGCGTCCCGGCCGCCGACCGTACGAGGTGCTCGATGTTCTTCCCGCTGACCGTCCGCGACTTCCTCGACCGTGCCGTCACCGTCTATCCGGAGCGGATCGGCGTCGTGGACGAGCCGGACCAGCCTGCGCCGTCCTGGGGCGAGGTCACGTACGCCGAGCTCGGGCGTCGCGCGCGGTCGCAGGCGGCCTACCTCGACGACCTCGGGGTGCCGCAGGGCGCGCGGGTCGCGATCGTCTCGCAGAACTCCGCACGGCTGCTCGCGTCGTTCTTCGGCGTCTCCGGGTGGGGCCGCATCCTGGTCCCGATCAACTTCCGCCTCGCGCCCGCCGAGATCGCCTACATCGTCGAGCACAGCGGCGCGGAGGTGCTGATGGTCGACCCCGAGATCCGCGGGCTGCTCGACTCGGTCACGGCCGAGCACACGTTCGTGCTCGGCGAGGACGACGAGGCGATGTGGGCGACCCGGGGCGAGCCCGAGCCCTGGCAGGGTGACGAGTCTGCGACCGCGACCATCAACTACACCTCCGGGACCACCGCACGGCCCAAGGGCGTCCAGCTGACGCACCGCAACCTGTGGACCAACGCCAGCATCTTCGGCTGGCAGACGAGCATCAACGATCGTGACGTCTACCTGCACACCCTGCCGATGTTCCACGCGAACGGCTGGGGCATGCCCTACGCGGTGACCGGGATGGGCGGACGGCACGTGGTGATCCGCAAGATCGACGGGGCCGAGATCCTCCGGCGGGTGGAGCGCCACGGCGTCACGGTGATGTGCGCCGCCCCCGCCGTCGTCCAGGCCGTGCTCGACGCGGCGAAGACGTGGGACGGCGAGATCCCGGGCCGCGACCGGGTCCGCATCATCGTGGCCGGCGCTCCTCCCCCGACCCGCACCATCGAGCGGGTGCGCGGCGAGCTCGGCTGGGAGTTCATCCAGATCTACGGGCTGACCGAGACCGCGCCCCTGCTGACGATGAGCCGCATGCGCGAGGAGTGGGACGACCTCGAGCCGCTGGAGCAGGCCCGCCTCCTCGGCCGGGCCGGCGCCCCCGCCGTCGGCGTACGCGTCATGATCGACGACACCGGCGAGGTGCTGGCGCAGTCGAACCACAACCTCGAGGCCTACTGGGACAACCCCGAGTCGACGGCCGTCGCGCTGGCCGACGGCTGGTTCCACACCGGCGACGGCGGCACGATCGAGGACGGCCACCTCATGATCGCCGACCGCAAGAAGGACGTCATCATCTCCGGCGGCGAGAACGTCACCTCGATCGAGGTGGAGGACGCGCTCATGCTGCACCCAGCAGTACGCGAGGTGGCCGTGATCGGCATCCCGGACGAGAAGTGGGGTGAGCTCGTCACCGCCCTGGTCGTCCTCGACCCCGACGCCGGCGAGGTGGGCGAGGGCGACCTGATCGCGCACACGCGGCAGCACCTCGCCGGTTACAAGTGCCCGAAGCGGATCGAGTTCCGCGAGGAGCTCGCCCGTACGGCGACCGGCAAGCTGCAGAAGTTCAAGCTGCGCGCGCCGTACTGGGAGGGCCAGCAGCGCCAGGTCCACTGACCGCCCGCGGCCGTCGGCTTGCCGGCTCGGTCGTCACCGTTGACGGCCGAGCCACCGCGCGGGGGTCGCGGCGGCGAGCAGCTCGGGCACGGTCGCGAACTTGCGGCGGGGCCGACCCTCCAGGGCACCGTTGCGCCGCTCGGCGAGGTCGATGGCCCGCATCCGCCTCACCCCGACGACGTCGCTGCGGCGCCTGCGCAGGAGGGTGCGGAAGTCGCGAGCGGAGCCGGCGGGCTCGGGCAGCCGGCCTGCCGAGACGTCCTCGACCAGCGCCGCGACCGTCTCCTGGGCGCAGGCACGGTTGGCGCCGATCCCGCCCTTCGACCCTCTCTTGATCCACCCGACGACGTACGCCCCGGGCACCGGCTGCCCGTCGCGACCGAGCACCCGCCCTCGGGCGTTCGGGACCGAGCCGGTGACCTCGTCGAACGGCAGGCCGGGCACCGGGGTGCCGCGGTAGCCGATCGAGCGGACCACGGTCCCGGCGACGATCGTCTGCTCCGACGAGTGGTCCCCGGTGGTGTCGCGGACCCGTACGGAGGTGATCGCCTCGTCACCGTCGAGCGCGACCGGCGCGGTCCAGAACGCGAGCACCACCCGCTTGCCCGGTGGCGGATCGGCCTCCCAGGCGACGTCGACGCGACCGACGTCTCGCAGCATCGCCGCCTTGCTGCCCACGGGAGCGGCGTCAACGGCTGCCGCTGTGGCGGGGTGGTCCGCCACGACGAGGTCGACGCCGTCGATCGCGCGCATGCCGACGAGCTCGGCACGCGAGTACGCAGCCTCCTCGGGTCCTCGCCGTCCGAGCACGACCACCTCTCGTACGGCACTGCGCCGCAGCGCCTCCAGGGCGTGGTCCGCGATGTCGGTGCGCGCGAGCGCCTCCGGGTCGGTGAGCAGCACGCGAGCGACGTCGAGTGCCACGTTGCCGTTGCCGACGACCACCACCCGCGGGCTCGACAGGTCGATCTCGGCCGGTGCGCGGTCGGGCTGAGCGTTGTACCAGGCGACGACCTCGGTGGCGGACACGCTGCCCGGAAGCCCTTCGCCGGGGATGCCGAGGGTCTTGTCCGTCGCTGCCCCGACCGCGTAGACGACGGCGTGGTGGTGGGCGAGGAGCTCGGCGTGCGAGACGTCC
>NZ_JARBCJ010000233.1:0-4287 GCF_028803055.1 Mumia sp. | reverse complement strand
CGCGGTGCGCGCCGCTGGTCAGGACAAGCACCACCTCGCCCCCGCCGTCGAAGACGAGACTGTTGGCGATCGCGGCGACGTCGACGCCGAGTGCGTCGGCCGCCTCCTGCGCCGTACGTACGGAGTCGGGCAGCATCCGCACGACCTCGTCGACGACCCCACGATCGGCAAGGGCCTGGATCACCTGCTGGACCCTCGGATGTGTCGCAGTCATCGGGCGACCGTACTGGTTGTGGGGGCCAGCGCTCGCCGGCGCCCTCAGCTCCAGGCGCCGTAGACGGTCACCTTGAGCTTCTTGTTGGAGGTCAGCGCCCACAGCTGCTTGGCGTCGGGGATGTAGAGGTTCACGCAGCCGTGGCTGTGCCCGACGAAGGGGTCCATCATCAGGTAGGAGGCGTGGAAGGCCTGACCGCCCGAGAAGAACTGCGCGTACGGCATCTTGGCTTCGTAGATCGAGCTGACGTGGTTCTTGCTACGGGAGAACACGGTGAACTTGCCGGTGCGGGTCTTCGACGAGGCGGCGCCGCCACGCACCAGCCAGCTGTTCCACAGCGTGCCGTTGCGGTAGAGCACGACCTGGTGCCGACGGCGGTCGTAGCAGGCGTTCCAGCCCGACGACTTGCACCGCTTGGGGATCTTGGACTTGCCACGCACCGTCTTCTGGATGAGGCGCTTCCAGGTCGCGGTGTTCGCCACGCCCGAGCGCTTGAGCCCGTGGCGCTTCTGGAACTTCTTGACGGCCTTCGCGGTGCGGGCGGTGTAGACGCCGTTGACCGAGCCTCCGTAGACGCCGGCCCAACGCAGGCGGTACTGGAGCTCGCGGACGTGCTTGATCGACGTCACCGACCGGTCGCGGTCGCCCGGACGCGTCGTCGCCCGGTAGAACCGGTCCTTGCGGGAGGGCTTGGCTGCGCGGAGGGCTGCCGGCGCGGCCGCGACCGTGGACTGGCCGACGGCGGCCGGTGACACCACGGCCGGCACCACGGCGGCCGGGGCTGCGCTCGCCGGCGACCCAGCGCCGAGAGCGAGTCCTGAGAAGGCCAGGGCGGCAGAGCAGACAAGGGTGGTGGACCGGCGCATCGGCGTCCTTCCGGGATGGCAGACGGGAGCCGTTGCCCCCCTGCGCACAAACAATAGCCCGTGCTGTGGCGCAGCCGATGACGCCTGCCTAGACTGGACACCCAAGGTCCGGCGGCAACCGCCGGTCGAGTTCAGGGGAGGCCCGAAGTGCCGCTCTCAGAGGAAGAGCAGCGACTGCTCGAGCAACTTGAGCAGGCGCTTGCTGCCGAAGACCCGCGACTCGCTTCGACCTTGCGCGGTTCGAAGCTCCGAGCCCGCGCTCGCCGGATCATCGTCCTGGCGTCGATCGGCTTCGTCGCCGGGGTCGCGATGCTGATGATCGGCGTGATCGCCGCCTCGACGCCCGTCGGAGTTGCCGGGTTCGCCCTCATGGTCGCGGGCGCCTACTTCTTCCTCACGACGTGGCGTTCGCGTGACGTCGAAGGACCTGACGAGTCCACCCAGACCGCGCCGCCGCGTCCGAAGCAGGGCAGCGGAAGCACCTCGGACTCCTTCATGCACCGCATGGAGGAGCGCTGGCGCCGCCGGCGCGACGACTCCGGCTCCTGACGGCTGCGGCCTCCTGAGCGGGCGTGCCCGCTCGGGACCGAGCTTCCGACTCTCGCCCCGCGGGCTACTCCCGCAGCGAAAGAACCTCGTCCTCTTCCCGGACCCCGACACGCCGCTCGGCCGGCACGAGGACCGACCGGGGGAGCACCGCGGCACCCAGTCGCTGCCGGCGCGTGACGCCGGCCGCCGTCGCACCGACAAGGTGGTCGACCGCCGCGGTGAGGTCTGCCGGCTCGTAGACAGGCGCGTAGCGACTGCGCTCGACCGCGTCGACGAGCGTGTCGATCGCCTCTCGCGCCACCGGGTCGTCGTCCAGCCGTGCCCGCAGCGGCGCGATCGACGTTCGCGGTGAGACGCCTTCGGTCCAACCGATCCCGTGGTCGGTCGCGGTGTCGCGGACCTCTGCCCAGGCGTCCTCGGCTGCCGCCGCCGGATCGTCGTGGGCCGCGCGCCGACGGCGTCGCCGGGCGGTGCGGACGGCCGCGGGGACGGCGAGCGCGACCGTGAGGAGCCCGAGCACCACGAGGGCCACGGGCACCCACGACCCTCCGCCGTCAGCGGCGTCCCCCGCGGCGTCTGCCTCAGCGCTGCCCGGAGCCGGGGACGCGGCGCCGGTCGGCAGCGCCGTCGGGTCTGCTGACGGGTCCGGAGCCTCCTGCGGGTCGGCCGAGCCTTCGGCGAACGTCGGAGGTGTGTAGCCGCTGCCGCCAGGTGTCGGCTCGAAGCCGATCCAGCCGACGCCCGCGAAGTACAGCTCGGGCCACGCGTGCATGGCGGTTCCCCGGAAGACCCACGTGCCCTTCTGACGGGCGGGCTCACCGGAGAGGAAGCCGACGGAGACGCGTGAGGGGATCCCCAACGACCGGGCCATCATTGCCATCGCGGTGGCGAACTGCTCGCAGTAGCCGACCCGATCGTCGGTGAGGAAGGCCTCGATCGTCTCCATCCCCGATCCGGGGCGCTGGGCGAGCGAGTACTTGAAGCCACCGTCCTGACGGAACCACCGCTGGAGAGCGAGGGCCCGGTCGAACGCGTTGGACGCGCCGGCGGTGACCTCCTCCGCGCGTTCGTTCACGACATCCGGCGTGGAGGAGGGGAGATCGACGTAGGACGACATCGTCAGCGTCGAGGCAGGAGCGGTGCGCAGGTCGGCCTGAGTCGGACGCGCGACCATGACCTCGACGTCGTAGGACGCTCCGGCGAAGGACCCGAGACGTGGGAGGCGACTGATGTCGAGCATGCTCCGGTTGATCTCGACACCGGAGGAGTCCTCGAGCCTCACGGCGGTCGGAGCATAGACATGGGGGAGCCAGCGCGTCTCGAACCCGGGTGAGACCGCGGTCCGGTAGCGCGCTGTCGTCGTCGGCACGCCGGGATTGAGACCCGGCACCGACGGGAGGTCGTCGTCGAGCTGCTGGCCGGCACCGACGCGGTCACCGAGGGTCCACCCCTGGTCGCCGACCGACTGCATCGAGGCGAGCCGGACGTATCGCGGCCGGGGCGCGTCCTTCTCCTCGGTCATCGTCAGGAGGACGTCGCGACTCTGTCCGCGGAGGTTGCGGCGCATGTCGAGCACCGGGTTGTCGAGGCCCGTGCCGATGCCGGATCCGGCACCCGAGCCGGCCCCGTCGAGGAAGCTCTCACCGGCGGTCGGCGTGACCAGGGGGACGACCAGGGCGACGGCGATCGCGCCGATCGCGATCCCGACCGCGGGAATCGACGCGCGCACGTGCCCGACCGCGGAGTCGACGGGGTCCCGCGGCTGGGAGCCGACTGCGGTGACGCGCGGTCCCCAGGCACGGCCGTCGTCGTTGCGCGTGACGGCGAGCAGGCCGGCGTACGCCGCAGCGCCCAGGACGAACACGAGGAGCGGCGAGCGACCCTCGAGGAGGGTCGCCGGCACCATGACGACGGCGAGGATGACGAGCCCGAGGGCCGGCGTCCATCGCAGCTCGGCGGCGAGGACGTCGATCACCAGCGCCAGGACGATGACGAGGGCGGCGAGGGTCGCGGTGAGCGCCGCGGTGTCGGGGACCGGCGCCGCGTATCGCTGGGCGTGCTGATAGGTCGCCTCGGCCAGGGCACCGGCACGTTCGAGCGTGTCGGGGGTAGGAATCACCCCGGCGATCCCGGTGCCTGCCCCGTACGCCGCGGTGAGCCACCCGAGCGTCACCGCGGCCTGCGCGGCGACGACGACGGGTCGGCGTCCGCCTGCCGCGCGGACGACGACGCCGACGAGGACCACGGCCGCGGCGCCGAGCGCGCCCTCGAGCAGGAAGCGGCTGTCGGCCACCAGCGGCGAGAACGCGGCTCCCGTCGTGACCGCAAGCAGCCACACCCACAGCCCGACCCAGAACGTGTGCGCCACCGACGCGTTCATCGCACCGCATCCTTCGTGGACTGGGCCGCAAGGGCGTGCCACGCCTCGCCCACCGTGTCGCCGCCGCCGACCGCCGTGGCGGCCCAACCCTGCGCGCGTGCCGAGGAGGCGAGGTCGGCCGCGGTGCCCGAACCACCGTGGGCCCCGCGCAGCCAGCCGTCGCCGTCGAGCACCAGGGCCAGTCGCCGTCCGGCGCCGAGCGAGCACCGGTTGACGTGCTCCAGCGAGTCCGGGTCTGCTCCGCCGACGATGGCCACGACCGTTCCTCGCGACGCCAT
>NZ_JARBCJ010000232.1:0-4364 GCF_028803055.1 Mumia sp. | reverse complement strand
CGAGGGTCATGGTGCCGTACTGGCCCATGTCGACGCGGCCGTTCATGATCGCTCGCGCGCGGTCGAGGTCGGCGCGCGTCAGGGAGCCGAGCGTGTGCATGTTCTCGCACACCCCGTCGTAGCCCGCGGCGGCGGCCGCTGGGCTCGGCGCGGCGACGGCCTGGACGGCGACGACGCCGGAGACGCTCAGCGCCGCGGCGACGGCGACGCCGGTGAGTCGGCGAACCACGGGCGTACGGCGGCGCGGGGCGATGCTGCGGGGGAAAGGCATAGGCCAGCCATAGTTGCAGACCGGGGGGTCGCCCGGAAGTCATCTCGAGCCGGTATCCGGCGAGACCCCGTACATTTCCCGCATGGACCTGCGTGACGACGATCTGACGTCGCTGGCGAACTCGCTGGCCGAGCTCGTCGGAGCACCGATCACGATCGAGGACCCCCAGGCGAACGTCCTGGCCTACTCCCAGAGCCTGGACGCCGACCGCTCGCAGGCCGTCGACGACGCCCGCATCACCACGATCCTCGGACGCCAGGTGCCTCCGCACTACCGCACCCTGCTCGACGAGGCAGGCGTCTACAGCCAGATCTCGCGGTCCCAGGACGTCGTCACCGTGGACCTTCCCGGCTCCGGCATGACGCAGCGGGCGATCGTGGCCGTGCGTGACGAGACGGGCACGCTGCTCGGGTCGGTCTGGGCGGCCGTACCCGCCGGGCTGACCAAGGTGCAGCGGCAGGCGCTGCTCGACGGCGCGCCGGTCGTCGCGCGCGGGCTGGTCCGCCAGCGGGAGCGCGCCGACTCCTCCCGCCGCCGCACCGTCGAGGTCGTCGAGGCCTTGCTGCGCGGGGGCGACGACGCCGCGCGTGCGGCGGACTCGGCCGGGCTCCGCTCGCCCTGCACCGTGGTCGTGCTCGCGTCGGACCGGCCCGACGACGTGGTCCCCGCCCACCGGGCGGGAGCGTTCGTCCTCCACCTCGCCGCCGTGGCGCCGAGCGCCGCTGCCGCCCAGGTGGACGGTGTGGTCTACGCCGTGGTCGCCGGCGACGAAGCAGCGGCCGCGCGGCTGGCCCGCGACTTCCTCGCCCGCTCTCACGGCCCTCTCGTCGTCGGCGTCGGGCGTACGGTGGAGTCCCCCGAGGCGATCGACCTCTCGGCCCGTGACGCCGACGGCGTCGTCCGCGTCCTGCGTCGCCGCGGTCGTACGGGCGCCGTCGAGACCGTACGGAGCACCCTCACCGACGTCGTCGCGATGCGTGCCGCGGACGCCTTCGCCGGCTACGAGGACTTCAGTCCCCTCACTGCCCTGGAGCGCTTCGACGCCGAGCACCACGCCGACCTGCTGTCGAGCGCGCGCGCCTACCTCGCCCACGGCGGCGACGTCGGTGCGGCAGCGGCGTCGCTGCACGTGCATCCCAACACCCTCCGCAACCGGCTCCGCCGCGCGTCCCAGGCGGTCGGTGTCGACGTCGACGACCCCGACACCCGTCTCCTGCTGGCACTCCACGTCAAGCTGCGCGAGCTCGACGCCTGAGCCCGCGCGGCCGCGGGCGTGACGGGTGTGCGATCGCACACCGGTGCCTCGCCGATCGTGGCCGAACGCACAGCCCGCGGGACGCCATGCCGTCCGACCATGAGGGGATGAGCACACCGGGCAGCGCCGCGAGCGCGTCGAGCACCCCGCAGCACGTCGTCGTCGCCGGGGCAGGCATGGTCGGTCTGTCGACGGCGTGGTTCCTCCAGGAGCGCGGCGTCCAGGTCACCGTCGTCGACCGGGCGGGCGTCGCGGCCGGCTCGTCGTGGGGGAATGCCGGGTGGATCTCCCCCGCGCTCACGCTGCCGCTGCCCGAGCCCGCGGTCCTCTCGTACGGGCTGAAGGCGATGCTCAGCCCGTCCTCTCCGGTCTACGTGCCGCTGACGGCCGACCCCAAGCTGCTGCGGTTCCTCGTCGGCTTCGCGCGCAACTGCACCCCGAAGCGGTGGCGCTCGGCGATGGCGGTCTTCGCGGCCCTCAACCGTGACGCGCTCGGCGCCTACGACGTGCTGGGCGACGGCGGTGTTGCCGGCCACGCGGTGGACGAGCCGATCCAGGACGCCGACCCGTTCCTCGCGGGGTTCAGCTCCGTGGAGAACCGCACGACGCTCGTCGAGGAGCTGGCCCATGTCGTCTCCTCGGGCGGCTCGGTGGACTACGACCTGCTGAGCGGTGAGGAGATCCGCTCGCTCGAGCCGACCCTCGGCGACGGCGTACGCGCCGGTGTCCGGATGCTGGGGCAGCGATACGTCAACCCGCCGGCGTACGTCGCGTCCCTGGCGGAGTCGGTCGTGGCCCGCGGCGGCGAGATCCGCGCCGGGTTCGACGTGAAGGACGTGCTCGACCTCGGACCGCGCGGGGTGGAGGTGCTCGCGCGCACCGGCGAGCGGCTGCGCGCCGACGCCGTCGTCCTGGCGACCGGGACCTGGCTCGGCGACCTCGCCCGGGCGTACGGGGTGAAGCGCGTCGTCCAGGCCGGTCGTGGCTACAGCTTCACCGTCGTCCCCGAGCAGATGCCCAAGAACCCGATCTACTTCCCGGTCGAGCGCGTCGCGTGCACACCGCTCGGTGATCGCCTGCGCGTGGCGGGGACGATGGAGTTCCGCGACCCCGACGCCCCGTTGGAGCCGGCGCGGATCGAGGCGATCGTGGCGTCGGCACGGCCGATGTTCACCGGCGTCGACTGGGACGCACGGCAGGAGGAGTGGGTCGGCTCGCGCCCGTGCACGACCGACGGGTTGCCGCTGGTCGGAGCGACGCGTTCGCCGCGGGTCCACGTCGCGGGTGGTCACGGAATGTGGGGCATCGCCCTCGGGCCGCTCACCGGGCGGATGGTGGCGGACGCGATGACGGGCCGCCAGGCGCCTGCGTACGCGCGTCACCTCGACCCTCTGCGCTGAGGTATCTCATCTCCTGCTGACATTTCGGTCGAATCAGGTCGAGGGCTCCAGGCGGCCGTTCTGAGTCGGTATGCTCGGCCCGGAGCACCTGCCGTGGTCACCGTCGACCGCGTACGCGTCCGGTCCCGGCGCGATCGGCTGAACGGAGGATTCGACCCATGGCGTTTCTGCTGCGCATCGAGCTTCCTGACGTCCCCGGGTCGCTCGGTGCCGTCGCCAGCGCACTCGGTGAGGCGGGAGCCGACATCCACGCGATCGAGATCGTGGAGCACCGCGGCGACGGCAAGGCCGTCGACGACGTGCTCTTGGAGCTGCCGGTGACGACGATGCCCGACCAGCTCATCACCGCGTGCCACCGGCTCGACGGCGTACGCGTCCAGTGGATCTCGCGCTACAACGCCGGGGCCAACCTCTCGATGGACCTCGAGGCTGTCGAGGCGTTCACCGCCGAGCCGGCGCGTGCCCTGGAGAGCCTGGTCGACCGGGTGCCCGAGACCTTCCGCTCGGACTGGGCTCTGCTGCTCGCCCTCGGTCCGGACGGCCAGCAGGTCCTCCACGCGACCGCGACCGCACCTGAGCGGGTCCCTGACGTCGAGAAGTGGTTCACGCTCGAGCAGGCCCAGCGGCTCGCCCACGTCCCCGACTGGGGCTCGATGGTGCTCGCCGGCGCCCCGGTGCCTCAGCGCGACGCGGTGGTCGTCTTCGGCCGCCACGGTGGTCCACCGGTCCTCGACTCCGAGCTGGCCCGGCTCGGGCACATCGTTGCCCTCGCGGCGTCCGTGGCCGCCGCGCTCTGACCGCCAGCTCGAGCCGGGCGCCGACGTCAGATGCAGCCCAGCCGCTCGACGACCCGGGGCCAGCGCTCGACCCGTTCACCGCTCCCGACGTAGGCCCAGGCGCCGTCGGCGGAGAGCCACAGGTGGTCGCTTCCACGACGGAAGCCGGTGTCCCTGGCGTCGGGAGCGAGCGCGACCGATGAGGCGTAGGGCCCTGCGAAGAAGTCGGCGAGGCTGGCATCGGGCTCCCGGACGTACTCGGCCTTGCCGACCTTGAGGAAGGTCATGTGCTCCCAGGCGCAATGCTCCGCTCCCGCGTACGAGGTGATCCGGCGGGTCGACACCCGGCCGGTGGCGTCGGACCACACCTGGACCCCCGCCGCCTCGGCCACCTCCTCGGGAAGCTCGGCGTAGTCGCAGCGCGCCCAGGACTCGACGTACCACCCCTTCTCGCCGAAGGCCTCGCCGTCGCGGGCGATCACGGCCTGGCGTACGCGGCCGTCGGCAGTGAAGGTGAACAGCGTGCGGGGACCGTCCTCTCGAACCACCCGGTAGCCGTCGCGGACCCCGTCGAGCTGCCGCTCGTCGAAGGCCGTACGCAGCGCCTCCTCCGCATCGTCGCTGAGCGCGCCGTCGTCGTGCTCGTCCGGATAGCCGTTGCC
>NZ_JARBCJ010000231.1:0-4383 GCF_028803055.1 Mumia sp. | reverse complement strand
CGGCGGGCGTCGCGTCGCGCAGCACGACGTGCAGCGGCCCGAGCGGGGGGCGGGCCTGACCCGTGGCTCGACGGGCGAGGTGGCGGGGCAGCCACTGCGGTGTCATGCGCACGAACGAGAAGCCCGCACCCGCCCCCGGTCCCGTGGCGGTGCCGTCGACGCGCACCCTGGTCCCTCCGCCGTCGAGCGGCTCGAACGTCACGTCGATGGTGACGTTGTCGACCGAGCTGTCCCAGGCCAGGCGTGCCCCCGGCTCCCAGGCGATGACCCGCCCGAGCTCGAGGTCGCCGTCGGGGTAGAGCTCGAGGATCCGGCCGCCGACCCCGGGCTCGATGCGGCGTCCGACGACGCGGGACGAGTCCCAGGCGTCGATCGGGCCGTTGCCCCACCATTGCTGGAACTCGTCGGTGAACACGGTGAACGCGGTCATCGGGTCGACGTCGACGTCGACGGCCTCGGTCATCGTGGGCGGTGTGGACCGTGTCATCGGGCTCGCTCCTCCGCGTGCTTCTTGAACGACTCGAGCTGCACGCGCCACTCGGCCTGCAACTGGTCGAGCCAGGCCTGGATGGCGGTGAGCGACTGCGGGCGGAGCCGGAAGACGCGGGCTCGGGCGTCGGTGGGCAGCCGCTCGTCGGCCACCACTCCTGCGTCGAGCAGGACCCGTAGGTGGTTGCTCATCGCCTGAGGTGACGTGCCTGCCTCGGCGGCGAGTTGCCCGGCCCGCCGCGGCCCCTCGGCGAGTAGTTCCACCACCCGTCGACGGGTCGGATCGGCCAGCAGCTCGAACATCGCGGTCGCTGACAGTCCCGACATGACTGAATTGTTCATCAAGCGATGAAGCGAGTCAACGAGGGGCGGGCCACTCGTCCCCACGCCAAGAGATTTCTGACAGTTGTAATTTACTGCCACGTCAGTCTACGGTGCCCTTCACGCAGTCCGCCCGGGCTGTGTCGCCCGTGAGGGTGGTCTCATCGTGGGGGGAACATGAGAGTCAGATCATTGAAGACAGCGATCGGAACTGGCGTCACCGCGGCAGCACTCGTGCTGACCGGTCTCGTCGGCAGCCCGGCCGATGCGCAGTCCAACCCGTTCGAGCGGGGTCCGGCGCCCACGGCGTCGTCCCTCAGGGCTCGCAGCGGGCCGTACGCCACGACCTCGACCTCGGTGTCGGGCGTGGCCGTGAGCGGCTTCGGCGGCGGTCGGATCTACTACCCGACCACCACGAGCGACGGCACGTTCGGCGGGGTCGTCCTCGCCCCGGGCTTCACCGCCTACGCCAGCACCTACGCGGGTCTGGCCGAGCGGGTCGCCTCGCACGGCTTCGTCGTGTTCGCCATCGACACCAACAGCACCGGCGACTTCCCGCCGAGCCGAGGCGATCAGATGCTGAGAGCCCTCGACTACCTCGTGCAGAACAGCTCGGTGCGCAGCCGGGTCGACGCGTCGCGGTTGGCGGTCGCCGGTCACTCCATGGGTGGCGGCGGCACGCTGGAGGCGGCGAACGACCGTCCCAGCCTGCAGGCAGCGGTCCCGCTGCAGCCCTGGCACTCCACCAAGAGCTGGTCGAACATCGATGTGCCGACCATGATCATCGGCGCCGAGAGCGACTCGATCGCCTCGGTCTCGTCGCACTCCGAGCGGTTCTACACCAGCCTGAACGCCGACGAGACGGCCTACGTCGAGCTGAACAGCGAGTCCCACATGGCCGCGGCCACCAACCCGGACGACCAGGCGTACGCCATGATCAGCTGGCTGAAGCGGTTCGTCGATGACGACACCCGCTACGAGTCCATGCTCTGCCCGCCTCCGTCGAGCTCCGACTACTCCGAGTGGCGTGACACCTGCCCCGGTCCCGGTGGCGGCACGACCCCGCCGACGACCACGCCTCCGCCCACCGACGAGTGCGAGTGGTGGGAGTGGTGGTGCTAGCTCCCTGAACGCCGGGCTCCCGCCCGATCGTTCGCACGGTCACGGCCTCACGGCCTGACCGGTCGCAGGTGCCCTTCCGGCATCGGGACGGCGTGGCTCCGGCCACCCAACCCGATCAACCGGGAGGGCACCGGCGCGTCCACCCGCCGTGGACGCGTAGCCTCCGCGCCCATGGGGAACAGCGGGACGGTGGAGACGGGTGACGACGTCGGTGCGGGGCGAGCGCCGGTGAAGCTCGACGTGCAGCTGTCGAACTCGGTGATCGATGCGGTCGACCGGGCCAGGGCGCTGCAGGAGATCGGGGTCGACGGCGCGTTCTCGTTCGAGAACGCCCACGACCTGTTCCTCCCGCTCGCGGCCGCGGCGCCCGTCTGCTCGCTCGACCTCTACACCAACGTCGCCATCGCGTTCCCGCGCTCGCCGATGCACCTGGCGCAGACGGCATACGACCTGCACCAGCTGAGCGGGGGCCGCTTCAGCCTCGGCCTCGGGAGTCAGGTGCGAGCGCACGTCGAGAAGCGCTACGGCAGCCGCTGGGACAAGCCGGTGGCGCAGATGCGGGAATGGGTGGTCGCCACCAAGGCGATCCTCGCCCATTGGCAGGACGGCAGCCCTCTGGCGTTCCAGGGTGAGTACACCCGCCACACCCTGATGACGCCGGCCTTCGACCCGGGCCCGAACCCGCACGGCATCCCGAAGGTGCTCGTCGGCGCGCTCGGCCCCCGGATGAACGAGATGGCGGCGGAGGTCGCCGACGGCATCCTCGTGATGCCGTTCAACAGCGCCCGCCACATGACCGAGCGGACGATCCCGGCGATCGAGCGCGGCCTCGACGCCGCCGGCCGCGACCGCCGCGACATCGAGATCACCGTCGAGGTGATCGTCGGGCTCGGACGCACGGAGGAGGAGCTGGCGGCGGCGAGGGCGATAACCGGCATCCTCGGCTTCTACGGCTCGACGCCGGCCTACAAGGCCGTGCTCGACGTCCACGGGTGGGGCGGGCTTCAGCCCGAGCTGAACCGGCTGTCGAAGGCGGGCGATTGGTTGACGATGGCGACGCTCGTCGACGACGAGATCCTCCACACGCTGGCCGTCTACGGCGACCCCCGCCACTGCGCCGAGGAGATCGTGGCCCGGTACGGGGGTTGGGCAGATCGCATCTGCGCGTACTTCCCCGGCTACCAGGTCGCCGACGAGGCGATCGCCGAGTTCGTCGGCGAGCTGCGCCGTGCCGACTCGTCCACCCGCGCCTGACCCGGGCCCCCGACCGCAGCGCGAAGGCGCCGATCGGTCAGCCGATGCACGCCGCGAGCGACGCCTGCAAGGCGCGCTGTGCCGCGCCCTCAGCCGTCACGTCGACCCGCACCGGCTCGCCGTCGCCGGTGTCGACGAGCGCGACGAGGATGAACGTCCGCTTGTACTCGATCAGGGCGTGCGGGTCGCAGCGCGCCGCCGTGAGGGCGATCTCGATGGTGGCGGCCGTGTGGTCGTCGTCGATCTCGGCCAGCGCGTCGGGCGGATCGACAGACGGGTCGGGCGGACCCGCCGCCACGAGGTCGAGGTCGAAGATCACGTTGCCCTCGACCCCCAGCACCGTGACGGCGGCACCCGCCTCGAGCTGGGACGCGGTGATCGCGCCGACGACGGTGCGCGGAGCGGTGCGCTCCCACCGGTCGCCGAGGCGCAGGTCGACCTGTTCCCGCACGGCGGCGACGTCGCACTCGGCGTCGCGCAGGCTCGCGAGGAGGTCGGGCGGGCTCTGCTCGGCCGTGACCGTCACCTCCTCACCGTCGACGGTGAGGATCACGAGCGTCGGCTCGTCGGTGTCGCCCTCGCAGCGCGCCTCACCGAAGGACACTGGCATGGCGACCGGGCCGTCGTCAGCGCGCAGGACCGGGTCGCGCGGGTCGGACGGCACGGGCTCGAACCAGGGCGAGTCGAGCCGGACGGCCTCCACGCGCACGTCGCTGTCGCCCTCGTTGCTCAGGTTCACCCGCACCCCGCGTTGGGTTTCGAACAGCCGCGACCGCTGCAGGGTCGCGTGGACGTCGGACGTGTCCGCCGCGGCGGTCGTAACGGCGTCACCCGCGCCGGCCGAGTCGAGGCTGTCGCTTGGGCACAGGGCGAGGATCGCGCACGACGCTCCCAGGCCGATCGCCACCAGAGTCCGCATCGCGGGACGATAGCCAACGGGTGTGGGGACGCTCGGTAGCGCGATCTGCACAGCCACTGGAGCACCGCTATATTGACGCGCCAGTAAGTTAGCGAACATCGACGGCGACGCAGGTCACGGGAAGGACCAATCGTGGGAGAGGCGCAGGCACGAAGGCTCGCACCGGAGCAACGCAAGGCCCTGCTCATCGAGGCGGCACAGGAGACGTTCGCGACGCGCGGGTACACACAAGCCGGGCTGGCCGAGGTCGCGTCGCTCGCCGGCGTGTCGAAGACGTT
>NZ_JARBCJ010000230.1:0-4411 GCF_028803055.1 Mumia sp. | reverse complement strand
CGGCTGAAGAGCGACCCGAACCCTTCACGTCGCGGACGGGGCCGACGGACGGGCGGACGGGCGGACGGGACGAGCCGCCACCTGGCCGCGTTAGTTGGGCGACCAGGCGGTACGGGCCACGTCCACGGCGGGGAGGCTCGGCACCGCCCTCATGGCACCGATCTCGGTGATCATCAGGTGGTGGTAGCGGCGCAGCCTCTCGGCCGCGTCGTCCGCCTCGAGCAGCTCCTGGCGGTCGGGGAGCGTCAGCACCGCACTCGAGGCCAGGAGGTAGGAGAGGTCGACCGGGTCGCCCGGCAGGTCGTCGACGCTCGCGTCCAGCCGGAAGCGGTTGAGCTCGGTGCGGTAGACGTCGAACACGGCGTGCGCCTTGTCGGCGGCCACGACCGCTCCCTCGCCCACGGGCTCCTCCAGGTCCTCGACGTGGCCCCACATGAAGCTCTCGCCCGTGACACCCGCGTCGAGCCGGATCCGGCCGATCGCGTCCACGGTCACGTCGTACCGTCCGTCGTCGTAGCCGGTCACGTCGGTCAGTGCCACCTCCACACCCACCCGGTGGATGGACTGCACCCCGCTCTCGCCGACCTCGTAGCCCTCGCGGATCGACACGATGCCGAACCGGCGCTCGGGCTCGGGGAGGTCGAGCAGATAGGTGACGAGCTCGCGGTAGCGGTCCTCGAAGACGTGCAGGGACACCGTCTGTCCCGGGAGGACGACGCTTCCGAGGGGGAACAGCGGGATCGCGCGTGCCACGCCGTCAGCCTAGCCGCGCGGCGGACACGGGCAGGGCCGGCGCGTCACTCTCCGTAGACTTGAGGCATGATCCGTCGCACCGACCTGCGGGAGACCCCCGCGGGCACGACTCCCGCGCAGTACCGCGCGCTGCTTCCTCGCGCGCCGTTCGACGTCGAGGCGGCCGTCGAGGTCGTCCGTCCGGTCGTCGACGACGTGCGACACCGCGGTGAGGCGGCGGTGCTGGACGCGACCGAGCGGTTCGACCAGGTGCAACGCGCGTCCCTCGCGGTGCCGGCCGAGGAGGCCGACGCTGCGCTCGCGTCGTTGGCGCCCGACGTCCGCGCCGCGCTCGAGGAGTCGATCCGCCGGCTCCGCGCGACCTGCGAGGCCGAGCTCGATCGCGACGTCGTCACCGACCTCGGCCCCGGAGCCCGTGTCGAGCGGCGCATCGTGCCGGTCGGACGCGTCGGCCTGTACGTCCCGGGCGGGCTCGCCCCGCTGGTCTCGAGCGTCATCATGAACGCCGTCCCGGCCCAGGTCGCGGGCGTCCGGTCGCTGGCCCTGGCGACGCCGCCGCAGCGCGAGTACGGCGGCGCTCCGCACCCGACGGTCCTGGCAGCCTGCGCGCTGCTGGGTGTCGACGAGGTGTACGCCGTCGGCGGCGCCCAGGCGATCGCGATGTTCGCCTATGGCGCCGGCCCGTGCGAGCCGGTCGACCTGGTCACCGGACCGGGCAACATCTACGTGGTGGCGGCCAAGCGCCTGGTGCAGAGCGTGACGGGGATCGACTCCGAGGCCGGGCCGACGGAGATCGCGATCCTGGCCGACGACACGGCGACACCGGCCTTCGTCGCCGCGGACCTGATCAGCCAGGCCGAGCACGACCCCCTCGCGGCGGCCGTGCTGGTGACCCCGAGCCCCGCTCTGGCCGACGCCGTCGACGAGGAGCTGGCCCGCCAGGTGCCCGCGGCCAAGCACGCCCAGCGCATCGAGACCGCGCTGACGTCCACGCAGTCGGCGACCGTTCTCGTCCGCGACGTGCAGCAGGGCCTCGAGGTCGTCAACGCCTACGCCGCCGAGCACCTGGAGATCCAGACCGCCGACGCCGCCGGTGTCGCCTCGCAGGTCGAGAACGCCGGCGCGGTGTTCGTCGGGAGCTGGTCGCCGGTCTCGCTCGGCGACTACGCGGCCGGCTCCAACCACGTGCTCCCCACCGCAGGCTGCGCGTGCCGCTCCTCGGGGCTGTCGGTGCGCTCGTTCTGCAAGACCATGCAGGTCGTCACCTACGACGAGCCGGCGCTGCGTGAGGTCGGCCCCGAGGTCGTGGTCCTCGCCGAGGCAGAGGACCTCCCGTCCCACGGCGCGGCCGTGTCGGCGCGTCTCGACGCACCTGAGGGGAGGAGCGGCTCGTGAGCGTCCCGGAGTGGGTGCCCATCCGGGCCGATCTCCGAGGCTTCGAGCCGTACGGCGCGCCGCAGCTCGACGTCCCCGTGCAGCTGAACGTCAACGAGAACCCGTACGGCCCGTCCAAGGCCACGGCCGACGACGTCGCCGAGTCGCTGCGCGTGGTCGCCACGGACCTCAACCGCTACCCCGACCGTGAGGCGTGGGCGCTGCGGACGGCGTTGGCGTCGTACCTCGGGCACGGTCTCACCGCCGACGCGGTGTGGGCGGCCAACGGCTCCAACGAGGTCATGCAGCAGATCCTGCAGGCCTTCGGCGGCCCGGGGCGGACTGCCGCGTCGTTCACCCCGACGTACTCGATGTATCCCGAGTACGCCCGCAACACCCACACGCGCTGGCTCACCGGTCGCCGCGCCGACGACTTCACCTTCGACGTCGAGGCCGCGCTCGCCCTGGTCACCGCGGAGCAGCCGGACGTCGTCCTGCTCGCGTCGCCCAACAACCCGACAGGGGAGTCGTTGACCCTCGAGGCGGTGCGCGCGGTCTACGACGCGGCGCCCGGCCTGGTCGTCGTCGACGAGGCGTACGCGGAGTTCCGCCGGCCGGAGACCCCGACCGCGCTGTCGCTGCTCGGCGAGCACCCCCGGCTGGTCGTCACACGCACGATGAGCAAGGCGTTCGCGTTCGCCGGAGGCCGGGTCGGCTACCTGGCGGCCGACCCCGCGATCGTCGACGCGCTCCGCATCGTCCGCCTCCCGTACCACCTGTCGGCCGTCACCCAGACCGTGGCGCTCGCCGTGCTGCGTCACGCCGACGAGATGCTGGCACGGGTGGCCGAGCTTCGGGAGACGCGGGACGAGACGGCACGCTGGTTGCGCGAGCAGGGCCTCGAGGTCGTCGACTCCGACGCCAACTTCGTGCTGTTCGGCACGTTCGGCGACCGGCACGCCGTGTGGCAGGGCCTGCTCGACCAGGGCGTCCTCATCCGCGAGACCGGTCCCGAGGGGTGGCTGCGGGTCAGCGTCGGCACGCCCGAGGAGATGACGGCCTTCCGCGAGGCCCTGGTCACCACCCTCGAGACCCCGTCGATCCGTCAGGAGAACGCATGACCACGATCGAGACCACCGGACCCCGCCGCGCCCGGGTGGAGCGCAAGACCTCCGAGTCCCACGTCGTGGTGGAGGTCGACCTGGACGGTACCGGGACGCACGACATCTCCACGGGCGTCGGCTTCTACGACCACATGCTCACCGCGCTCTCGCGCCACTCGCTGATCGACCTCACGGTGCGGTCGGAGGGTGATCTCCACATCGACGCCCACCACACGGTCGAGGACACCGCGATCTGCATCGGCGAGGCGATCAAGGCCGCGCTGGGCGACAAGGCCGGCATCCGGCGGTACGGCGACGCGCTCGTGCCCCTGGACGAGGCGCTCGCCCAGGCTGTCGTCGACGTGTCGGGACGCCCCTACTTCGTGCACAGCGGTGAGCCCGAGTCGCAGGTGACGGTCGTCATCGGCGGTCAGTACAGCGGCTCCCTCACGCAGCACGTCCTCGAGTCGCTCGCCCACCACGCGGGGTTGACGATGCATGTCCGGCTCGTGGCCGGTCGCGACCCGCACCACATCGCGGAGGCCCAGTTCAAGGCCGTCGCCCGGGCCCTGCGCCAGGCCGTCGAGCGCGATCCGCGCGAGACCGGGGTGCCGAGCACGAAGGGTGCCCTGTGAGCCCGGACGTCGTCGTCCTCGACTACGGGTCGGGCAACCTGCGGTCGGCGGTGCGCGCGCTCGAGCGGGCCGGCGCGAACGTGACCTTGACCTCCGACTTCGCCACCGCCCTCGGCTCGGACGGCCTCGTCGTGCCCGGGGTCGGGGCGTACGCCGCCTGCATGCAGGGTCTGCGGGCGGTCCGCGGCGACCAGCTGATCGGTCGACGGCTCGCCGGAGGACGTCCGGTGCTCGGGATCTGCGTCGGCATGCAGGTGCTGTTCGAGTACGGCGTCGAGCACGGGGTGCGTACCCACGGCCTCGGCGTCTTCCCCGGCGGCGTCACCCGGCTCGCGGCGGAACGCATCCCGCACATGGGGTGGAACACGGTTGAGGCCGGTGAGGGATCGGGGCTGTTCCGCGGCGTGGAGGGCGAGCGGTTCTACTTCGTCCACTCCTACGCCGCGTCGCCGACCGGCATCGACGGCTTTCTCACCACGGCGTCCCACGACGAGCCGTTCCTCGCCGCGATCGAGCGCGGGCCGGTGGCGGCGACCCAGTTCCACC
>NZ_JARBCJ010000022.1:19020-27159 GCF_028803055.1 Mumia sp. | reverse complement strand
CGGGTCATCTCGTCGAGGCCCCGTGCTGTCGGCACGACGAGCTTGGCGCGACGATCTGTCGGGTCTGGCCGACGCTCGACATAGCCGAGGGCCTCGAGCTCGTCGACGAGCTTTCCTACGACCTGCTTGTGCTGGCCGGAACGGTGCGCCAGCTCGGTCGCGCGACTGCCTTCCTCGTCGAGGTAGGCGAGGACGGCGCCGTGGCGGGGGCGTAGCCCGGGGTGGCCTTGAACCGCGAGGTTCTCGAAGAGCTCGTCCTGGACCGCGAACAGCAGGCGGCTGGACAAGATGCCCAGGTCAGGACTCGTTTCCTTGCGCTCACTCCGTCGTGTCACGCCGCCTCGCCTCAGGTAGTCACCTATCTTGACTGTTCGTTTCGGTGACTATACCGTCGTGCCGGTGATCGAAGGGACGGCGGCTCCGGGCTTCGGCCAAGTGCGGGATGCGTTCGAGATCGTCGCCGTCCGCGAGCCCGGCCTGGAGGCTCAGCTCGCGGTCTACAAGGACGGGCGGCAGGTCGTCGATCTGTGGACAGGGCTGTCTGGGGACTCGTTGCTGGCTTTGTTCTCCTCGGGCAAGGGTGCGGTGCATCTCGTCGTCGCGATGCTCGTGCAGGACGCCGTCCTCGAGCTGGACCGTCGAGTGGGCGACTACTGGCCCGAGCTGGGGGTCGACATCACCCTTCGCGAGCTGCTGACCCATCGCGCTGGTCTCATCGGTGTCGACGGAGGATTCACCAGCGAGGAGCTGGCCGACGACCGCCTCCTCGCTGAGCGGCTGGCCGACCAAGCGCCGTACTGGAAACCTGGGACGGCATACGGCTACCACGCGTTCGTCCTCGGCGCGCTCGTCGGCGAGGTCGTGCGTCGGGCAACCGGACAGTCGATCCAAGAGCTGTACCGGGAACGCGTCCGCGAGCCGTACGGACTGGACTTCTTCCTCGGCCTGCCGCTCGAGCTCGAGTCGCGCTACCTGCCGGTGCTGCCGGCGATCGAGCAGCAGCCGTTGCCTGACCCGCACAGCCTCACCGGCATCGCTTTCAACACCCCCACCGATCTCGTCGAGCTCGCCAACACCCGTGCCGTGCGCGCCCTCGGCCCGTCCTCGGCAGGCAGCGTCGGCAACGCTCGCGGGCTCGCCCGGATGTACGCGGCAGCCATCAGCGAGGTCGACGATCGTCCGCCGCTGCTGAGGCCGGAGACCTTGGGCGAGTTCACCAAGCCGCACAGTGCCGGCGTCGATCTCGTCACCGGCGAGCAGGACCACTTTCTGCTCGGGTTCGAAGCGCAGGCCGTGCGGTACCCCCGCCTCGGGCGAGACAGCTTCGGACACAGCGGGGCCGTCGGCGCTCAGGCGTTCGCCGACCCCCGACGCGGTATCGCTTACAGCTACACCCGCCGTCGGTTCCTCGCGGGCGGCGGCGGAGGTGCGCCAGAGAACGTCGACCTCGTGGCCGCTGTGCTCGATGCCTGACCGGCACCGTTTCGATTCCACGTCTCGCCGTACCCGGTCCGTAGACTTTCTGTGGATTTGGCGATCATCCGACGAACCCGTCGGGATGCCCTTAGCCTAAGTCGTACTGCCGTTCTAGTTCTGCGAGGAGGCCGTAGTGGCTACACCTGAGCCGTTGGACGTCCGGCTTCGCGACCAGGATGTGCTCGACGAGATCGAGATGACGAGCAATCTGATGATTGCCGCGTCGGAGGCCGCGGGGCCGTTGAGCCAGCAGGCGGTCGACGAGATCCTCGGGGTCCGGCCCCGCCGCCGCTGCGCCTGATCGACCTGCTCGGCCCGGGTCTGCTGCTGACCGGGAGATGGATGAGGACGCGGGGCGAGGTGCGCGGGAGTAGGGGCAAGGTTCTACCATTGATCCGGCCCACCCACCCCCTGACGGGAGCATTGTCGTGCGGTTGCGAATCCGACCGACCGAAACGTCGTTTTACGACCTCTTCACTGAGCTTGCCGGCCACCTCGTGGACGGCAGCAACCTGCTGGCGCAGATGTTGGACGTCACGGCAGACCGTGATGCGGTCGCCAAGCAGCTCGGCGACGTCGAGCACGCCGCGGATGACACCACCCACGCGATCATCAACCGCGTCAACCAGACGTTCGTCACTCCCTTCGACCGCGAGGACATCTACAAGCTCGCGAGCAGCCTCGACGACGTCATGGACTTCATCGAAGAGGCGGGCGACCTCGTGGTCCTCTACGAGCTCGACTCCCTCCCGTCCCGGATGGCGTCGATGGTCGAGGTCATCCAGCGCGGGTGCGAGCTGACCGCCGAGGCGATGCCGCGACTGCGGACCATGACGGACTTGTCCGAGTACTGGATCGAGATCAACCGACTCGAGAACCAGGCGGACCGCGACTACCGCCGCATCCTCGCCAAGCTCTTCTCCGGCGAGTACAAGGCGCTCGAGGTCCTCAAGCTCAAGGACGTGGTCGAGTCCCTCGAGGACGCCGTCGACGCCCTGGAGTCCGTGGCCAACACGGTCGAGCAGATCGCCGTCAAGGAGTCCTGAGGGTGGACCTCACCCTGGTCATGGTGATCCTCGTGATCAGCGTCGCGCTGATCTTCGACTACACCAACGGCTTCCACGACGCGGCCAACGCCATCGCGACATCGGTCTCCACCCGGGCACTGACGCCGCGTGTCGCCCTGGTGATGGCCGCCATCATGAACTTCATCGGAGCGTTCCTCGGGACCGAGGTCGCCGACACGGTCGGCAGCATCATCGCCGACGGCGTGGAGGGGCAGGGCAACCACGGCCTCACCGTCGTCCTGTCCGCGCTCGTCGGCGCGATCGTCTGGAACCTCATCACCTGGTACTTCGGACTTCCGTCGTCCTCGTCGCACGCGCTGATCGGTGGTCTCGTCGGAGCGGGCATCGCCTCGGCGAGCACGGTCGAGTGGGCCACGGTGGTCGACAAGGTCGCGATCCCGATGGTGATCTCACCTGTGGTCGGCTTCACCGGCGCCTTCCTGCTGATGCTGTCGATCATGTGGATCTTCCGGAACCGCAACCCGCACCGCACCATGCGGGGCTTCCGGTTCGCGCAGACCGTCTCCGCGGCGGCGATGGCGCTCGGGCACGGGCTGCAGGACGCGCAGAAGACGATGGGCGTCATGTTCCTCGCGCTGCTGGCCGGCGGCTACGCGGCTGCCGACGACGGGATCCCGCTGTGGGTCAAGGTCGGGGCTGCCACGGCGATCTCGCTCGGTACCTACTCCGGTGGCTGGCGGATCATGCGTACGCTCGGGCGCCGCATCATCCACCTCGACCCCGCTCGCGGTTTCGCGGCGGAGGCCACCGCCGCAGCGGTGCTCTACGTCATGGCGATCGGCCTGCACGCGCCGGTCTCGACCACCCACACGATCACGTCGTCGATCATGGGTGCCGGCGCGACCAAGCGGTTCAGCGCCGTCCGGTGGGGCGTCGCCCGCGGCATCGTGCTGGCCTGGATCGTCACGATCCCGGCGGCCGCCGCCGTCGCAGCCGCGACGTACGGCGTCGGCAGCCTGTTCCTGCCCTAGCGGCCTCCCAGCACCGCCGTCCAACGACAGCGCCCCTCCGACGTCACGTCGGAGGGGCGCTGTCGCGTGCACGCCATCCGTCAGCCGAAGCGCCCCGTGATGTAGGCCTCGGTCGACGGGTTGTCGGGGTTGGAGAAGATCTTCGTCGTCGCTCCCGACTCGACGAGCTGACCCGGCTCACCCACCCCCGCGAGGTTGAAGAAGGCGGTCTCGTCCGACACCCGCGCCGCCTGCTGCATGTTGTGCGTGACGATGACGATCGTGTACTCGCTCTTGAGCTGCCCGATCAGGTCCTCGATGGCGCTGGTGGAGATCGGGTCGAGGGCGGAGCACGGCTCGTCCATGAGGAGCACCTGCGGCTCGACCGCGATCGCGCGGGCGATGCAGAGCCGCTGCTGCTGTCCGCCGGAGAGCCCGGCGCCGGGGCGGTTGAGCCGGTCCTTGACCTCGTCCCAGAGGTTCGCGCCGCGCAGCGACCGCTCGACGACCGCCTCGGCGGCGTCCTTCTTGAGCCGTCCGCCGTTGAGGCGTACGCCGGCCAGCACGTTGTCACGGATCGACATCGTCGGGAACGGGTTCGGTCGCTGGAAGACCATCCCGATCTCCCGGCGCACGAGCACCGGGTCGACGCCGGCGGCGTACAGGTCGCGCCCGTCCACGCGGACGGTGCCGTCGACCCGGGCGCCGGGTGCGACCTCGTGCATGCGGTTCAACGACCGCAGGAACGTCGACTTGCCGCAGCCCGACGGGCCGATCACGGCGGTCACCGACTGGGCCGGGATCGCCAGTGTCACCCCGCGCACCGCCTGGACGTCGCCGTAGTAGATGTCGAGGTCCTCGACGTCGATGCCGATCGCCGGCCGACGGGATCCACCGCCCACGGCGGTGACGGCCGGAGTCGGAACCGGCGTCGGGACGGAGTCACGGAGTACTGATCGCATGCTCATCGCTTGCCCTTCGGGGAGAAGAAGTAGGTCACGAGTCGGGCCACGAGGTTGAGCACCATCACGATCAGCATCAGCACGAGTGCGGCACCCCAGGCCCGAGCGATGGAGGGCTCCGGCGGGACGCCGGGGCTCATGATGGAGCTGTAGGTGAACACCGGGAGCGTCGCCATGCGCCCGTCGAACAGGGTGAAGTTCGACGAGTCGGTGATGCCGACGGTGATGAGGAGCGGTGCCGTCTCGCCGATCACGCGGGCGACGGCCAGCGTGACCCCGGTGACGAGGCCGGCCATCGAGGTCGGCAGGACGACCTTGACGATCGTGCGCCATCTCGGCACTCCGAGCGCGTAGGCCGCCTCCCGGAGCTCGTGCGGGACGAGCTGGAGCATCTCCTCCGACGACCTGACGACGACCGGGGTCATCAGCACGGTGAGCGCCACGGCGCCGGCGATTCCCATCCGGACGCCGGGTCCGAAGAACACCACGAACAATGCATAGGCGAACAGTCCCGCGACGATCGACGGGATGCCGGTCATCACGTCCACGAGGAAGCGGACCACCTTCGCGAGCCGACCGTCACCGCCGTACTCGACGAGGAAGATCGCGGTCAGCAGCCCGAGCGGGACCGACATCACCGCTGCGGCGGCGGTGATGAGCACCGTGCCCCAGACCGCGTGGTAGATGCCGCCGCCCTCGCCGACGACGTTGCGCATCGAGTAGGTGAAGAACTCCGAGGACAGGACCGGCAGCCCGTTCTTCACGACGGTCCACAGGATCGAGACCAGGGGCACCATGGCCAGCACGAAGGCGCTCGAGACCATGATGGACACCAGCCGGTCGACCGCCTTGCGGCGACCCTCGACCGCACGAGAGAGCGAGGGCAGCCCGATCCCGAGCACCGCCCAGCCGGTCAGCAGCGAGGGGAGGAGCGGGAGGCCGAGGCCGGCCTGCAGGGCGGAGGCGACGACGACCGCCAGCGCCGCGGCGTACCAGCCGGCTCCGCGCGGGAGCCGTGGCTGGTGCCAGCCGCGCAGCGCGAGGGCTGCCTCGTCCCGCTGCGGTGCGGGTGGAGGTGCGAGCGTGTCTCCGCTGCGGTTCCTCGTGCTCATGCGTGTGCTCCCGAGAACTCCTTGCGCCGGTTCACGACGGCGCGGGCGGCGAAGTTGACGGCGAAGGTGATGACGAACAGCACCAGGCCGGAGGCGATCAGCGCGTTCACCGTCAGACCGGAGGCCTCGTTGAACTGGAGCGCGATGTTGGCGGGGATCGTGCTCGGGTTCGTCGAGCTGATGAGGTCGAGGGTGATGACACCGGAGGCCGAGAGGACCATCGCGACCGCCATCGTCTCGCCCAGAGCACGGCCGAGTCCGAGCATCGCGCCGCCGATCATGCCGGAGCGGCCGTGAGGCAGGACGACGGTACGGATCATCTCCCAGCGGGTCGCGCCGAGCGCGAGCGCCGCCTCCTCCAGGAGGACCGGTGTCTGGCGGAAGACCTCCCGGGCGATCGCGGTCACGATCGGCAGGATCATCACGGCCAGGACGACCGCCGCGGTGAGGATCGTCCGCCCCGTGGCCGATGCCGGCCCGGCGAAGAAGGGCAGGAAACCCAGGGTCCTCTCGAGCCACTCGTACGGGCCGACGAGCTGTCCGGCGAGGACCCGCATGCCCCACAGGCCGAAGACGACGGAGGGTACGGCGGCGAGCAGGTCGATGACGTACCCGAGGGTCTGTCCCAGCCGGCGAGGGACGTAGTAGGTGACGAACAGCGCGACCGCGACGGCGAGGGGGACTGCGATGACCAGCGCGAGCGCTGCGCTCCACAGGGTTCCGAAGACCAGGGGGAGCACGAACGACGGGAACGACTCGCCACTCTTGACCTCGTCGGGCGATGCGGTGATCCCCGGGATCCCCTCGGCGGTCAGGAAGATCGCGACGCCGGCGAGGATGGCCAGGATCGTCAGGGCGGCGCCACGGGAGATCCCGAGGAACACGCGGTCGCCGACCCGGCCGGAAGCCGGCCCGGTGTCGGTGGTGTCCCGCGACGGGGACGGGGTGGAGGTTTCGCTCACGGACTGGTCCTCTGGTGGTCACGATGGCGAGCGTCCTGCGGGTGGCCGCCCGACCCCCCGGCTCGGGCGGCCACCCGCAGGAGAGTCACTTCGCCGAGATTCCGTCGACGATGCCGGTGATGCGCTCCTCGAGCGCGCTCGTGAGCGGCGCTGAGCCGGCGCCCTCGGCGGCGGCCTTCTGGCCGTCGGAGCTCGCCACGTACGACAGCCAGCCCTTGACGAGGTCGGCCTTGGCCTCGTCGTCGTACTCGAGGCACGCGATCTGGTACGAGAGCAGGACCGCCGGATAGACCCCGGACTCGGTGGTGGTGTGGTCGATGTCCATCACGATGTGCGTGTCGCCGCGGCCCTCCTTCTGCTTCGAGGCCTCCAGGACCTTGGCGGCGGCCTCCGGGCTGGGACCGACGTACTCCTCGCCCACCTTCAGCGAGGCGACGCCGAGGTCACCGGCCTGGCTCGCGTCGGCGTAGCCGATCGTGCCCTCGCCGCCCTGGACGGCGGCCACGACTCCGGAGGTGCCCTGCGCACCCTCTCCGCCCTTGAGCGGCCAGGTCTCGACCTCGCCTGCGGTCCAACCCTGAGGGCCCGCCGCCGCCAGGTAGGCGGTGAAGTTCTCGGTGGTGCCCGAGTCGTCGGAGCGGTGGACCGGCGTGATCGTCGACGAGGGCAGGTCGGCATCGGGGTTGTCGGCCTTGATGGCCGCGTCGTCCCACGTGGTGACGGTGCCCGCGAAGATCTTGCCGAGCGTGTCGGGTGAGAGCTTGAGGCCGTCGACGCCCGGCAGGTTGTAGATGACCGCGATCGGGCTGACGTAGGTCGGGACCTCGACCACGTCGGAGCTGCAGCGCTTCTCCGCGGCCGCGAGCTCCTCGTCGTCGAGGTACGCGTCGGACCCGGCGAAGTCGGTTCCGCCGGCGAGGAACTGCTCCCGGCCGGCCCCTGAACCCGCGGGGTCGTAGTTGACGGTCACGTCGGGGTTCGCGGTCTGGAAGCCCTGCTTCCACGAGGCGACGGCCGCTTCCTGCGAGCTGGCGCCGGCACCGTTGAGCGTGCCGCTGAGCTCGCTGGTGGTGGCGGAGTCGTCGGCCCCGGCCTCGTTGCCCGCCCCGCAGGCGGAGAGGCCCAGGGCCACGGTCGCGGCGAGCGCCAGGGGCGCAGCGGCGCGGAGCTTGGTGCGGTTCACGGTGTTCTTCCCTCTCTGGGAAACGTCATGTCCAGACTTGTGGTGTCGCTGGTGACGTTAGGCAGCAGAGGTGAAGCGGCAGGCGGACGGAGGTGAACCGCAGGTGAACGCTGCCTGACGAGTTCGGGCGCCGTCCGGCGGCCGTCGGCGTCAGGCGGGCTCTGCGACGCCCGCGAGGTCGCCGTGCCGCGTGCGCTGCAGATAGCGCTCCACGGTGTCCCGGCTCTTGGTCAGGCAGGCGATCTTGTCCTCCAGCGAGCGCATCTCGGCATGGAGCATCTCGGCGACCTGTCGGGTGCAGGAAGGCGAGAGCTCGTCGTCGGCGAGCGCCTCGACGTCGAGGACGACCCGCACGAGCCGGGTGGGGAGGCCGGAGGCGATCAGGCTGCGGATGGACCTGACGCGT
>NZ_JARBCJ010000022.1:0-19010 GCF_028803055.1 Mumia sp. | reverse complement strand
CGACGTGCTCCTCTCCGTACGACCGGTATCCGTTGTCCTGGCGCGGCGGGACGAGGAGGCCCTGCTCCTCGTAGTAGCGCAGCATCCGGGGGGCCACCCCTGTCAGCTCGGCGAGCTCTCCCACGCGCATCGTGATCCCCTTCATCGTCGGGCTTGACCTTGACATAAATGTCAAGGTTTACGGTCCGAGCATGACACAGACGACGACACATGTTCCGGACATGACCCGCAAGACCTGGGCGGCGCTGCTCACCCTCGCCGGCGCGGGCTTTGCGACCGTCACCATCGAGCTGCTCCCTGCCGGACTGCTGCCCTCGATGGCTCATGACCTCGGGGTCTCGCGGGGCCGGATCGGACTGCTCGTCACGGCCTGGGCTCTCACCGTCGCGGCCCTCAGCCTCCCCCTCGAGCGACTCACCCGCAGGCTCCCTCGCCGCGGGGTGATGCTCGGCGCGGTGCTGGTCAGTGCCGGCGCGGCTCTCCTTGCGGCGACGGCTCCCGCGTACGGGCAGCTGGTCGTCGCCCGGGTCGTGGCCGCGGGTGCGCACGGCCTGCTGTGGGCTCTGCTCGTGCCGTACGCCGCGTCGCTCGTCGACGAGCGGCACATCGGGAAGGCGGTGTCGGTCGTCCTCGTCGGACCGACCGCAGCGGGCGTCGTCGGCGTGCCGCTCGGTACGGCGGCCGCCGAGCTCGTCGGCTGGCGGGCGGTGCTCGTGGGCGCGGGTGTCCTCCTCGTCGTCGCTTCGCTCGCACTCGTGACGGTGCTTCCTCCAGGTGCCGCCCCGGGCCAGAAACCCCTGCCCGCGGGCGCCGTGCCCGCAGGTCGCGACCGCTCGCTCGTCCGCGTGACCGTCACCGCGACCTTGGGCGCGCTGGTGCTCGTCGGTCACTTCCAGGTGTTCACCTACGTCGGTCCCCTCGTGACGCGCGTCGCGGGCATGGACTCCGCGGCCCTCGGCGGCGTGCTCGCGCTGTTCGGCGCCACAGGGGCGCTGGGGCTCGCGATCGCCGGGCCACTGTCGGACCGGTTCCCGACGGCGGCTCTCCCGGGGACCGCGATCGCCTTCGCGATCACCGTGCTCGCGATCACGGCGCTCGACACGAGCACCGTGGTCGCCCTGGTGGTCGTCGGGGTCTGGGGAACGATGATCGGGCTGTTCCCGCCGGTCTTCCAGTCGACCGTGATGCGGATCGCCTCACCGGCGGCACGCGGCGCCGCGGGGGCGGTCGTCGTCACCGCGCTCAACCTCGGGATCGCCGCCGGTGCTGCCTCCGGAGCGTGGCTGCTGGAGAACCGCGGGGTCGACGCCCTCGCCCCGGTCGCGGCCCTCGCCGTCGGCGTCGCCGCCACCGGCCTCGTGATCAGCGCAGCACGTGGCGCTCGGTCGCCAGCACCTCGCCGCGGCGATGGTGGACGACCACCAGCCCCGCAAGAGGCAGAGGCCCCGCGCTGAGCGCGTCGGCGTCGACCCCGACCGCCTTGAGCATGCGCGGGATCACCGTCCGGTGGCCGCAGGCCGCGACAGGGCGCCCGTGCTCGACGTCCTCGGCCATCGCTTCCGTCACCGGCCGCTGCTTCGCCGGGCCGCCGTCGCGCGGTTCGTCGAGTCGGTGGTCGACGGTGATGGGACGGTGAGTGGCGTCGGCGTAGGGCTCGAGCGTCTGCACACAGCGAAGGGCACCGCTCGAGTGCAGGTGGTGCACGCCGTACGCCGACAGGACGGGCCGGAGCCGTCCGGCCTCACGCCTGCCTGCCGCGGTCAACGGGCGGACGAGGGGCTCCTTGCGCCAGCGGCTGCGCGAGCGGGCCTGCGCGTGGCGGACCACCACCAGCGTCCGCGTCCGGTGGGCGTCGGACCCGACGCGCTCACCGAAGGCCTCGAGCACCGCCCGGTCGGTGTCGTACGAGAGCCGCTTCGGCGCCTTGTCGAGCGTGACCCAGGCGACGCCGTCGATCTCCTTGTTGGGCACGTAAGTGTCGGCGTCTCCGCTGACCGGAGTCGCCGACCAGTAGGCGACGTTCTTGAGCCGGCCCTTGGCGAACTCGTACTCGAGCTCCATCAACGGCACACCCAACCGCGCCAGGACGCCGGTCTCCTCCTCGACCTCGCGGACCGCCGTCGTGGGTCGGAGCTCGCCGCGCTCGACGGTCCCCTTGGGGATGCTCCAGTCGTCGTGGCGCGCGCGGTGGACGAGGAGGATCTCGAGCCCGTCCTTGGGACGGGAGCCGGCCGGCCGCCACACGACGGCGCCGGCGGACATGCGCACGGGGCGGCTCACACCAGACCGCCGGCCGTAGCCCTGGCCTTCGCCTCCGCACGCGCTCGGGCTCGGCGGGCGCGAGTGCGCTCGATCAGCGTCTGCTGCAGGTCACGCAGCGGACCGTCAGGGGAGGTGGCGCGGCTCCAGGTGCCGTCGGGGCCGAGGTTCCACGCGTCGGTCCCCGGGTCCATGGACAGGTCGAGGACGTTGCCGATCTCGGCGATGTGCTCGGGCCGGTCGAGTCGTACGAGCACCTCGACACGGCGGTCGAGGTTGCGGTGCATCAGGTCGGACGAGCCGATCCAGACCTGCGGGTCGCCGCCGTTGGTGAACCACAACAGCCGGCTGTGCTCGAGGAAGCGCCCGAGGATGCTCCGCACGACGATGTTGTCGCTCATCCCCGGGACACCGGGCCGCAGGGCACAGATGCCCCGGACGACCATCTCCACCCCGACGCCCGCACGCGACGCCCGGTAGAGCGCGTCGATGACCTCCTCGTCGACGATCGAGTTGACCTTGATCCTGATCCCGGCAGGGCGTCCGGCCCGATGGTGCTCGATCTCGCGCTCGATGCTGTCCACGATGCCGGAACGCACGCCGGCAGGAGCCACCATCAGCTCGCGGTAGGACTCCCGCCGGGAGTAGCCCGACAGGTTGTTGAAGAGGTCGGTGAGATCGTCGGCGATGTCGGTGTCGGTCGTGAGCAGGCCGTAGTCCTCGTACAGGCGGGCCGTCTTGGGGTTGTAGTTGCCGGTGCCGATGTGCGCGTAGCGGCGCAGCCCGTCCGGCTCGTCGCGCACCACCAGGCACAGCTTGCAGTGGGTCTTGAGCCCCAGCAGGCCGTAGACGACGTGGCATCCGGCACGCTCCAGCTTGCGTGCCCAGCGGATGTTGGCCTGCTCGTCGAAGCGCGCCTTGATCTCGATGAGGACCAGCACCTGCTTGCCCGCCCGGGCGGCGTCGATGAGCGAGTCGATGATGGGGGAGTCGCCGGAGGTCCGATAGAGGGTCTGCTTGATCGCGAGCACGCGCGGGTCCGCCGCGGCCTGCTCGACGAAGCGCTGGACGCTCGTCGCGAACGAGTCGTACGGGTGGTGGATCAGCACGTCGTGCTGGCGCAGCGCCGCGAACATGTCGACGGGACTGGACGTCTCGACCTCGGCGAGATCGGGGTGCGTCGCGGGCACGAAGGGCTCGAACTGCAGCTCGGGCCGGTCGAGGTCGGCGATCTGGTGCAGGCTGGCCAGGTCGAGCGGAGCCGGGAGCCGGAAGACCTCGTCCGGGCTGATGTCGAGCTCGGTCACGAGCAGCTCGAGCACGTGGTCGTCCATCGTGTCCTCGACCTCGAGGCGCACGGGAGGGCCGAACTTCCGGCGAAGCAGCTCCTGCTCCAGCGCCTTGAGGAGGTTCTCGGCGTCGTCCTCCTCCACCTCGAGGTCCTCGTTGCGGGTCACGCGGAACGCGTGGTGCCCGGTGATCTCCATCCCGGGGAACAGCGCGTCGAGGTGTGCCGCGATGACCTCCTCGAGCGCCACGAACCGGGCAGGACCGACCGTCACCCAGCGGTCGAAGATCGGCGGCACCTTGACCCGGGCGAAGTGCGACTTGCCGGTGACCGGGTTGCGCATGACGACGGCCAGGTTGAGGGAGAGACCCGAGATGTAGGGGAAGGGATGGGCGGGATCGACCGCCAACGGGGTCAGCACCGGGAAGACCCGGGCCCGGAAGACGCGCGAGGCGTCGTCGCGCTCGTCCGGCTCGAGGTCGTCCCAGTGCAGGAGCGCGATCCCTCGCTCGTCGAGCCGCTCCGTGAGCTCCTCCGTCAGGAGGGCGCCCTGCCGAGACATCAGCTCGCGGCTGCGCTGCAGGCTCGCGGACCACACCTCGCGGGGCTGCATGCCGCTGGCGCGCCGTGATGCCAGGCCCGCCGCGAGCCGTCGCTTGAGGCCGGCGATGCGGACCATGAAGAACTCGTCGAGGTTGCCCGAGAAGATCGCCGTGAAGCGTACGCGCTCGAGCAGCGGCACCGACGTGTCCTCGGCCAGCTCGAGCACCCGCTGGTTGAAGGCCAACCACGACAGCTCCCGATCGCTGAGCCGGTCGTCGGGCAGGTCCGGTCCGTGGTCGACGAACGGCGGGTCCACGTCGAACGAGTCCGGCGAGCTCGGGTGCTCCTCGACGATGGCGGGTGGGGGAAGGACTTCGGCCATTCCCGCATCGTGCCACGCACCAGCGACGAGCGGGTGACGCGGATCAGCGGCTGGTGCCGACCCACAGCCGGTGACCGGCGCCGACCGTCACCTCGGCGACGCGGACGAACCCCGACGCCTCGAGGACGGCGACGTGCTCGGTGAGCAGCGTCATCGCGGCGGCGACGCCGTCGGTCTCCTCCAACGCGGCCGTGATGCAGGCCTGAAGGATGTCGGCACGCTCGTGCGGGGCGAGGTCGGGGACGACGGCCAGCGTGGTGAGCACGACGTCCGGCGCGACTCGGCTCAGCATGTCGGCGACGGTGGTCTCCGCCGCGCCCAGCGCCTCGCGGACGTCCTCTCCGGGATCGAGCGCCGCGTGGACGGTGGCGGCGTCGAGCTCGAGCCGAACGGTCTCGCGAAGGCCCTCGGAGAGCCCGACCGCTCCGAGACGGACCTCGTGGCGCGGCATCCAGACTGTCGCGGCCTGGAGGACGCCGTCGCGCTCGGCCACCCACAGCTTGCCCTGCTGAAGCACGAGATGGCTGAGGGCGAGCCGGGTGACGACCGCCGCGACCTGGGGATCCAGAGGCCCGTCGACGGTGCCGTCGCCGTCGATGTCCAGCGCGGGAGCGGAGACTTCGAGGAGCCTGGCCGCATGGGTCACGTCGACCAGCCCGGCGCGGCGGACGAGGTAGGAGGCGCTGGGCTCCAGCGACGCGGTCATTCATCCACCCTGGCACTCGCCCCCAAGCGGTGCGGCCGCACGACGCGGATCAGAGGTTGCGACCGTAGAGGACGTCGCGAGCGCTCTCGGTGAAGCCCAGCCCGTGGTACGTGGCGAGCGCAGGGGTGTTGTCGCCCTCGACGTAGAGGTCGATCCGTGCCAGTCCGAGCCCGGTGAGGTGGTGGAGTCCTCGGAGCGTCAGTGCCTTGCCGAGCCCGTGCCCCTGCTCGGACGGGTCGACGCCGACGACGTACACCTCACCGACCTCGCCGCCCTCGATGGCCGGCGGGTCCACCTTGGTCCAGTGGAAGCCGACGACCCGTCCGTCACGCTCGGCGACGAACAGCCCGGCCGGGTCGAACCACGGCAGGGTGGCCCGCGCTCGGAAGTCGGCCTCGTCCATCGCACCCTGCTCCGGGTGCATCGCGAAGGCGCGAGCGTTGACGGCGACCAGTCCTGCGGTGTCCTCGTCTCGCCAGGGCCGGATCGTCACCCCGTCGATGCCGCGCTCCTCGGGCAGCGGATCGGCGGTGGTCCGCTCGAGGACGACGAGCGTGCGTACGACCCCCAGGCCGCGGCTGCGAGCGAGGGCCTGCGCTGGTGGGAGGTCTCCGTGAGCCCAGAAGCGGCTCTCGCCCTCGTTCAGAAGACGGTCGAGGAGCGCGCCACCGACGCCGTGCCGACGGTGGTGGGGATCCACGAACACCTCGACGGGCGCGTCCCCGGCGGCGTACGCGACACCGACGAGGTCGTCACCGTCACGGGTCGCATGGTCGACGCGCGGTGGGTGGGCGGCGGCGATCGCTATCCGGCTCGCCTCGTTGAGCGGGGACACGCCGTCCGCGGCAGCCACCCTCTCAGCGAGCGCGACACGGGGGTCGACCGCGGCGGTCATCGGCGTGGTCCTGTGCCGGAGCCTGCACGGAGCACCCGGAGCTGGGTGGCCGCCTCGGCGGCGACGGCGATGGCGAGGCTCTTGGCGTCCCCGCTGTCGGAATCGAGCTCGGGCACGAGAACCTGCACCTTTCCTGCGGTGAAGAGGTCGGCGGCGGACACACGCTGAGCCGTCGCCATCTCCGCGGCGTGGTCGGCGTCGCCGTGGACGATCGCGGACGCGCCCTCTGGTGGCAGCGGCGAGAGCCACGCACTCTGGGTGGCGACCACGACGTCGGCGGGGAAGAGTGCGAGCGCCCCGCCCCCGCAGCCCTCGCCCAGCAGGACGGCGACCGTGGGCACCGTCATCGTCGCCATCGTCGCGATGCAGCGCGCGATCTCGCCGGCGATCGCACCCTCCTCGGCGGCCTTGGACAGGTCAGCGCCTGGGGTGTCGATGAACGAGACGAGCGGGAGACCGAGCTCCTCGGCCAGCCGCATCCCGCGTCTGGCCTCGCGGAGCGCGCCGGGACCCATCGGCGCCCGCGCCTGCGCCTGGCGGTCCTGACCGACGACCACGCACGGCTCTCCGTCGAGTCGGGTCAGGGCGACGATCATCGCGCTGTCGCGCTCGCCCTCGTCGGTGCCCTGGAGGCGGATGGTGTCCTCACCACCGACGCGCAGCACCTCGCGGACACCGAGGCGTCCCGGTGCCCGGGTGCGCTCGATGGCCGCCCAGGTGTCGCCGCTCCCGGTCGCGACCGGCTCCCTCCGCGGGAGGGCGGCCGGTCGTGGCGGGTCGACGAGGATCCCGAGCGTGCGGTCGACCAGTGCGGGGAGATCCTCCGCGGTCACGACGGCGTCGAGGATGCCGTGGTGCGCGAGGTTCTCGGCGGTCTGGACGCCTTCGGGGAACGGGCGGTGGTGGAGCACCTCGTACACCTTCGGGCCGAGGAAGCCGACCAGAGCGCCGGGCTCGGCGACGGTGACGTGGCCCAGCGAGCCCCACGAGGCGAAGACGCCACCGGTCGTGGGATGCCCGAGATGGACGAGGTACGGGAGCCCCGCTGCCTTGTGGTCCATGATCGCGCGGGAGATGTCGATCATGTGGAGGAAGGCCGGCGTCCCCTCCTGCATGCGCGTGCCGCCCGAGGCGGTGGTGGCCAGGACGGGGATGCGTTCCTCGGTCGCCCGGCGTACGGCGTGGACGATGCGGCGGGCCGCGTCCTCGCCGATGGAGCCCGCGAGGAAGCGGAACTCGCTCGCGACGACGGCGACCGGTCGACCCCTCACGGTGGCCCGGCCGGTGATCACCGACTCGTCGCGCCCGGAGCGCTCGGCGGCCCGCAGGAGCTCACGCTGATAGGCATCCGGCCAGCGGCCGATGTCGATCGGAGAGTCCCACGACGCGAACGAGTCGGCGTCGAGGACGAGCTCGACCAGGTCCGACGCCGTACGGCGTGCGCTCATGCTCCGTCCTTTCCGGTCAACGGGCGGTGGTGTGCCGTGCTCCCGCTCGTGGACGTTCGGCGTCGTCGCCCGAGCCGGCGTCGGAGCTCGCGGTCGTGCCGGCGTCGCGACGGTCGCGCGACTGCGCTACGAAGCGGTAGCCGACGTTGCGCACGGTCCCGATCAGTGTCTCGTTGTCGGGGCCGAGCTTGGCGCGCAGCCGGCGCACGTGCACGTCGACGGTCCGGGTCCCTCCGAAGTAGTCGTACCCCCACACCTCCTGGAGCAGCTGCTGCCGGGTGAAGACGCGACCGGGGTGCTGAGCGAGGAACTTGAGGAGCTCGAACTCCTTGAACGTGAGGTCGAGCGAGCGGCCGTCGAGACGCGCGGTGTAGGTCACGTCGTCGACGGTCAGCCCGCCGGAGCGGATGACGTGCGAGTCGGGCTCGCCGCCCGCCTCGGCTGCGACCCGCCCGATCGCCAGTCGCAGACGGGCCTCGACCTCGGCCGGGCCGGCGGTGGTGAGGACGACGTCGTCCATGCGCCAGTCGGCGGCCACGACGGCGAGCCCACCCTCGGTGACGATGAGCACCAGCGGGGCGTCCATGCCGGTGGTGCGGAGGAGACGGGTGAGCCCGCGGGCCTGGGCCAGGTCGGTGCGCCCATCGATGAGGACGGCGTCGCACGACGGCGCATCCAGCAGCGCGCTGGCCTCGGGCGGGAGGATCTTGACGTGGTGGGGCAGGAGCGCCAGCGCAGGCAGTACTTCGATGGAGGACTGCGTACTCGGTGTCAGCAGGAGCAAGGTGGACATCGCGTAACCCTTCTGCGGATACAAAGAAAGCCCAGGGCTCTGCCCAGGGCTTCATTGCTTGCCTCACAATAGACGACGTGTCGGATGCATCAACAGCCGGTAACCGAGGCGCCGCGAGCAGTTCGAGCGTCACCGTCCGCTATTGGGCCGCTGCGCGTGCCGCTGCTGGCCGCGAGGTGGACGAGGTCGATCCCGGCACCGTGGCCGAGGTCCTCGACGCCGTGAGGGCGTTGCACGCCGGCAACGAGCGCTTCATGCGCGTGCTGGAGATCTGCTCGGTCCTGGTCGGCGAAGAGCCCCTCGGGAGTGCCGATCCGGCCACCGTCACGGTGGGGCCCGGCGGACGACTCGAGCTGCTCCCGCCCTTCGCCGGCGGCGCGGGTCGGCCCGAGACCGACCGCACGTGAGTCGCGTTCGCGAGGAAGCACGCTCGCCCCTCGGGCTGACCGCCTTCGCGCCTTGGGTGGTCACGTGCGCGCTGGTCGCTCTGCTGGTGCTCGCCGACTTCGCCGGACCCGTCGTGGTGGCGGGTGCGGTGCTCCTGGTGCAGCTGGTGCTGGCCGCGTCCCCTCCGCCGGCCGGCGTCACCCGCGCCCCCGCGCGGTCGCCGAAGGTGGCGCCGATCGCCTTGGCGGGTCTGGCCGCGGCGGTCGTCACCCTCGCACCCACGACGATCTCGGGTGCGGCGGGAACGGTGGCGACCGCGAGCGCGTCCGTCGCTGGGGGCTCCCTCGCGGGTGTCGGGATCGCCTTCCCCGTGCTGGTGCTGGCGGCCCTCCTCGGTCAGCTCCGTCGTCCGCCTCCGCGACCCGATGTCGTCACTGCACTCGGAGAGGTCGTCGTCACAGGCACGATCGCTCTGATGGCGACGGGCTGGCTGGCGGCGGCGCTGTCACCGGTCGGTCGTCCGGCGATCGTCGTCGCGGCGGTCGTGACCGTGATCATGGTCCTCGCCGACCGGTCGGTTCGGATGCGACCGGTGACCCAGGTCTGGGCGCTCGCGCTGAGTGCGTTGAGCGGCATCGTGCTCGCTTCTCTCGAGGGTGCCCACGCCCTGGTGGGCGGGATCGCCGCGCTGGCGATCGCCGGTGCGGTGCTCGCCGGAGGTGCGGTGGGTCGCCGGTGGCGCCCGCTGCCTCCTGCGCGGTGGGCGATGGAGGTGACCGCGCCGATCGCGCTGGCCGGTCCGGTCGTGTTCGTCGCGTCGTTGGTCTGGGCGGGCATCTGATCGGACGGCCGGTCCGGCGCCCGAGGGAGGACGGGTTCAAACGGGTGGTCCGTACTCTTGGAACGTGCCCCTCGGAGTCTCCGTCCTCGTCGTCGTGCTCATCGTCACCGGCGCCTTCGCGCTGTTCCGCCACCGCCGCGACGGGCGTGTCCGTGCCGCCGGGCCGGTGGCACCGACGCCTCCGGTCGATGGTGCTCCCGCCCCGGCCGAGCCTGCCGTGCTCACCGCTGCCGACATCGGTTCCGGACTGGGAGAGGCTGCCACGCTGGTCCAGGTCTCGAGTGCCTTCTGTGCTCCGTGCCGTGCGGCGCGGGTGCTCCTGACTCGGGTGGCCGACGGGCGCGACGACGTGGCCTACGTCGACGTCGACGCCGAGTCTCACCTCGACCTCGTACGCCGCCTCGGCATCCTGCGTACTCCGACGGTGCTCGTCCTCGACCGTGACGGCGCGGTCGTCGGTCGCGCCTCCGGCGTCCCACGGGTCACTGAGATCGAGGCGGTTCTCGACAGCGTCACAAAGACGCGTGTCTCGGATGATGGATAGCCGTCTCATTTGTTGGACGGGAAAGTGACCGGTGGGGGATCGCCGCCTACTCTTGCGGCATGCCTCCCACGACACACCTGACCAGGCGACGGGCAGTCGACAACTGCCGCGTGCGCTCGGCGCTGTGTCGCATGCGCTGAACGAACCCACCTGTCCGCCGCCCGTGCGGCACCGTTCTGCGCCTGGAGTCTCCATGTCTCACACCTCGTCGACCACCCCGCGTCGAGCTGCTCCCACCGCCGGCCCCGATGCCGGTCTTCACGGAGTGGTCGACCCGCGGGGTCAACGCTTCTCCGCCGCGATCACCGCGGCCGTCCTCGCGGTCGCTCTCGTGACGATCGGCTCGTCGCTCGCGACGGTGCTGATCGCGTTCCAGGCCCTCGTCTTCGCCCTCGGGGTGCTCGTGGGACCGGCGGGCACGCCGTACGCCCAGCTGTTCGCGCGGCTCGTACGGCCCCGCATCGGCGCTCCGACGGAGACCGAGGACGCCCGCCCGCCGCGCTTCGCCCAGTCGGTGGGGCTCGTCTTCACCCTGATCGCCCTCGTCGCCTCGCTCGTCGGTGCCGCACCGGTCGCCGCGGTCGCCGTCGGCTTTGCGCTGGCAGCAGCGCTGCTCAACGCCGTCACCGGCTTCTGCCTCGGCTGCGAGATGTACCTCATCGTCCGACGGGTCTCGCCGCAGCGGGCCTGACTGCACGACTCATCAGCACCACCCATCCAGCGTCACACCAACCGTGGAGGTATCCCATGAGCCGCGACACCGCGCTCGTCACCGCCGACTGGGTCGAGGAGCACCTGTCCGACCCGAACGTCGTGCTCGTCGAGGTCGACGAGGACACGACGGCCTACGAGAAGGGCCACATCGCCGGAGCGATCAAGCTCGACTGGAAGACCGACCTGCAGGACCCGGTCCGTCGGGACTTCGTCAGCAAGGAGCAGTTCGAGGCGCTCCTGTCCGAGCGTGGCGTGAGCAACGACGACACCGTCGTGCTCTACGGCGGCAACAACAACTGGTTCGCGGCCTACGCCTACTGGTACTTCAAGCTGTACGGCCACCAGGACGTCAAGCTGCTCGACGGGGGCCGCAAGAAGTGGGAGCTCGACAGCCGCGAGCTCGTCAAGGAGATCCCGACCCGCGAGAAGACGTCCTACACCGCCTCGGAGCAGGACACCTCCATCCGCGCCTTCCGTGACGAGGTCGTCGCCGCGATCGGCGTCCAGAACCTCATCGACGTGCGCAGCCCCGACGAGTTCGCCGGGCGCCTGCTCGCTCCTGCCCACCTCCCGCAGGAGCAGGCCCAGCGCGGCGGCCACATCCCCACGGCCGGCAACGTCCCGTGGAGCAAGGCAGCCAACGACGACGGCACCTTCAAGAGCAACGAGGAGCTGGAGGCGCTCTACGCCGAGGCCGGCCTCGACCGCAGCAAGGACACCATCGCCTACTGCCGCATCGGCGAGCGCTCGTCGCACACGTGGTTCGTGCTCCAGGAGCTCCTCGAGATCCCGAACGTGAAGAACTACGACGGCTCCTGGACCGAGTACGGCTCGCTGATCGGCGTCCCCGTCGCGCTCGGCGACGAGCCCGGCGAGGCCTGAGCCCGTGTGCGGCGCGACCCGCGGCGGCCCCAGCCTGGAGGGGGTCGACCTCGCGAAGGAGTCCGTGATCCAGGGCATCGTCACCAGGTCCGGCGAGCCGGTCGGCAACGCCTACGTACGGCTGCTCGACGCCACCGGCGAGTTCACCGCCGAGGTCCCGACGTCGGAGACCGGCCAGTTCCGGTTCTTCGCCGCTCCCGGCGAGTGGACGCTGCGCACTCTCGCGCCGCGCGCGCGCTCGGTCGACCGCCAGGTCAAGGCCCAGCGTGGGAGCGCCGTCGACATCGAGGTGACGATCGAGGCGGCCTGACAGTACGGCACAACGAAGCCCCCGCACCGGATCTCGGGCGGGGGCTTCGTCGTACGTCGGGAGCTGCCTCGTACGGGCGGCTGGCTCAGCTGACCTCGGTCTCGCTGCCGAGCTTGGCGGCATCAGGGTTGAGGCGAAGGTACTTCTTGACCTTGTCGTTGCGGACCATGCGCCAGAGCTCCTCGCCCTTCTCCTCGTCGAGGTTGACCACGTTCATGCCGTTGTCGAGGTTGCGTGTCGACGGCGATCCGAGGGGGACGGTGAGGAAGTCGACGTCGTCCACGCTGACGCCGCGCAGCGCCAAAGCAAGACCGGTGATATCGGAGGTCGTGAAGTTCTCGTCGATCGTGAGGTTCGCGGCGACGGACTCGACCGTCTTCTGGAGCGAGATCGGGTTGCTGACGTTGGTCCCGCTCATCATCTCCTTGAGGAGGAGACGGATGAAGTTCTGCTGGCGCTTGATGCGGCCGAAGTCGCCGTCGGTGAGCCCGTAGCGGGTGCGCACGTACTGGAGGGCCCGCTTGCCCTTGAGGTTGTGCCAGCCCTTCTTCCACTCCACCTTCTGGGAGGAGTCGTAGAACGTCTCGGGGATGTAGACCCGAACCCCGCCGACAGCTGCCGTCATGTCCTGGAAGCCGTCCCAGTCCATGATCACCATGTGGTCCAGACGCAGGTCGGTGAAGTTCTCGACCGTCGCGATCGCGCCCGACGGGCCGTAGTCGGCGAACGCGGCGTTGATCTTGTTCTCGCCGCGTGGCTCACCCTCCTCGTCGTAGATCGTGACCCAGGAGTCGCGGGGGATCGAGATGACCGAGACCTTCTTACGGTCGGCGGAGATGTGGGCGACCATGATCGTGTCGCTGCGGTGGATCCTGCCGTCCTTCCACCGCCCGTCCGCGCCGAGGTCGGCCTTGATCGACGACTTGTTCTTGTTGCCGTCGGCCTCGGCGTCGGCCCCGAGCACGAGGATGTTGAGGGCTTCGCCGGGGGCGGGGTCGGGGCGGTTCTCCTCCTTGATGGAGGCCTGCCCTTTGACGGTGTCGATGTTGTCGAGGTTGGTCATCAACCCGTACGCGTACGTGGCGCCGCCGACGAGCACCACGGAGAGCACTGCGGCGACGGACGCGCCGATCCAGTGCCGGCGCAGCCAACCGCGCGGCTTCTCGCCGCGTCGCTTCCCGGCGCCGTCGTAGTCGCTCATCCCTCTCCCTGTCCAGCACAGCGCAGCCCAAGCGGACGGCCGGGGCTGCGGTCTCGCTCATTGTGCCCCATGAAAGGTCATCAGCCCAGGCGATGTCTCATCTTCGGCGCATCTCGGCGCTGTCGAGGATCAACGTCACCGGGCCGTCGTTGATCATCTCCACCGCCATGTCCGCTCCGAACACTCCACGTTCGACGTGCGCCCCGAGTTCCTGCAGCGCGCGGCAGTATTCCTCGTAGAGCGGCTCGGAGACCGGCGCCGGCGCCGCATCTCCCCACGACGGTCGCCGGCCCTTGCGGACGTCGGCGTACAGCGTGAACTGACTGATGACCAGGAGGGGAGCGGCGAGGTCGGAGGCCGAGCGCTCCCCGTGGAGGATCCGCAGGCCCCACGTCTTGGCGGCCAGCGCGACGGCGTCGTCGGGGCTGTCGACGTGCGTGACACCGAGGAGGACGACCAGCCCCGGGCGCTCGATCGCGCCCACGACCTTCCCCTCGACCCGGACCGACGCAGAGCTGACTCGCTGGATCACCGCACGCATCCGCACAGTGTGACGGAGGGGCGGCCGGTCGCACGTAGACTGGCGGCATGCCGTTCGAGATTCCCGAGGACCTGCACCCCGACATCCTCGGATTGGCCTGGTTGCTCGGGCAGTGGCACGGCAACGGCCGCGGTGACTATCCGACGATCGAGTCGTTCTCCTTCGAGCAGGACGTCGCGTTCGCGCACGACGGCCGTCCGTTCCTCCACTACTTCAGCCAGACGTGGATCACCGACGAGTCGGGCGAGCGCGTCCGGCCGGGGGCGCTCGAGACGGGCTTCCTCCGTCCCGGGGGGCCGATCGACAAGGCCAAGGGGCCGGTCGAGCTGCTCCTCGCGCACCCGACGGGCTTCGTCGAGATCTACTTCGGCGAGCTGGACGGTCCTCGCCTGACTCTGCAGACCGACGCGGTCGTCCGTACGCCGACGGCCAAGGAGTACACCGCCGGCCAGCGGATGTACGGGCTCGTCGAGGGCGACCTCATGTATGCCTACGACATGGCGGCACAGGGGCAACCCATGCAGTCCCACCTCTGGGGGCAGCTCAAGCGTGTCTGACGTCGACGCACCGACCTATCGCAGTCCCCTCCTCGATCTGCCTGGCGCGGTCGAGGGCGACGGCGTCGACCGAGGCGTCGCAGCCCACTACGGAGCGATCAGCCCCGAGCAGCGAGCCCTCGAGGCCGGACAGGCGTTCGTCGACCTGTCCCACCGCGACGTCCTCACGATCACCGGCGCTGACCGGCTCGGCTGGCTGCACTCGCTGACCACCCAGGCCTTCGACCGGCTGTCGCCTGGCAATCCCACCCAGGCGCTCGTCCTGTCGCCCCAGGGCCGGGTGGAGCACGCCTTCCACGGCGTGGACGACGGTGAGACCTTCGTGGCGCACACCGAGCCCGGTCGCGGCACTGCGCTGGCGGCGTACCTCGACTCGATGCGGTTCATGATGCGGGTCGATGTCACGCTCGCTACCGGCACCCACGCGGTCCTCGGGCTGTCCGGCCTCCGGTACGCCGTGATCCCGCGGGCCGAGCTGGCGTCGGCGCCTGACACGTACGGGACACCTGCCGGCACCTGGGCCTGGGAGGCGTTGCGGATCGCCGCCGGTGTGCCGCGCCCCGGGCTCGACACCGACGACAAGTCGATCCCCAACGAGTACGGGTGGCAGTACGACGCCGCCACCGGCACGTCGGATCTCATGCAGGCGGTGCACCTCGACAAGGGCTGCTACCGCGGACAGGAGACGGTCGCCCGGATCCACAACCTCGGTCGCCCGCCCCGCCGTGCGGTCCTGCTGCACCTCGACGGCTCGGCCGAGCACCTGCCCTCCCATGGCGCCGAGGTCCAGCTGGACGGGCGACGGGTCGGATTCGTCGGGTCGACGGCGCGTCACCACGAGCTCGGGCCGATCGCCCTCGCCGTCGTGAAGCGCAACGTGCCCGTCGAGGAGACGCTCCTCGTCGACGGTGTCCCCGCCGCGCAGGAGGCGCTGGTCGACCCCGAGATCGGCCTGCACGTGCGTCCGGCGCTCTGAGACCGCTTGCTAGGGTCCCCGCATGCGTATCTCGGTCATCGGCTGCTCCTACCTGGGCGCCGTCACCTCGTCGTGCCTGGCGCGGATGGGTCATGACGTCACCGGAGTCGACATCGCCACCCGTATCGTCGACGACCTCTCGGCCGGGCGTGCGCCGTTCTTCGAGCCCGGACTCCAGGATCTCCTGAGCGAGCAGCGCGACACCGGCCGGCTCCGCTACACGACCGACCCTGCGGCCGTCGCCGGGAGCACGGTCCATTTCGTGTGCGTCGGCACGCCCCAGAGCGCGGGCGAGAACGCGGCCGACCTCAGCCAGGTCGACAGTGCGATCGAGGGCCTGCTGCCACACCTTGCACCGGGTGACGTGGTCGTCGGCAAGTCCACGGTGCCGGTGGGCACGGCGGCCCGGATCGCCGCCCGGATCGCGCAGGTGCAGCCCGAGGCCACGCTCGTCTGGAACCCGGAGTTCCTGCGTGAGGGCTTCGCCGTCGAGGACACGCTGCACCCCGACCGGATCGTCTACGGGTTGCCGGAGGGCGCCGCCGGCGCGCGGGCGCGGGCCGTCCTCGACGAGGTGTACGCCGCGCCGCTCGCCGAGGGTGCGCCGCTGGTCGTCACCGACTACCCGACCGCCGAGCTGGTGAAGGTGGCCGCCAACTCGTTCCTGGCCACCAAGATCTCCTTCATCAACGCGATGGCCGAGCTGTGCGAGGTCGCCGGAGCCGACGTGACCGCACTGGCCGACGCGATCGGCCACGACGACCGCATTGGACGCACGTTCCTCAACGCCGGGATCGGGTGCGGCGGCGGCTGCCTGCCGGAGGACATCCGTGCGTTCATGGCACGCGCTGGCGAGCTCGGTGCCGACGAGGCACTGACCTTCCTCCGCGAGGTCGACACGATCAACCTGCGTCGCCGCGACAGGGTGGTCGAGATCGCGCGCCAGGTCCTCGACGGCGCCGTCACCGGCCGTACGATCGCCGTGCTCGGTGCCGCCTTCAAGCCCAACAGCGACGACGTCCGCGACTCGCCCGCGCTGGACGTGGCAGCGCGCCTGCACGTCCACGGCGCCGAGGTGCGTGTCACCGACCCCCACGCGATCGACAACGCGCGGCGCCTGCACCCCGAGCTGACCTATGTGCCGTCGGTCGACGAGGCCGTGGACGGCGCCGACCTCGTCCTCCTGCTCACCGAGTGGCGCGAGTACGTCGCGCTCGACCCGGCAGCGCTGGCCAAGCAGGTCCGCAGCGCCGTCGTGGTCGACGGACGCAACGTGCTCGACCCGATCCAGTGGCGCGAGGCCGGCTGGACCTACCGGGGTCTCGGCCGGCCGTAGTCAGCCGCGCCCCGACGCACGTCCGATATCACACCCGCCCGATTCGTGGTCCGGCGTGCCCGGCCCATAGACTTGATTGGCTATGACTGAATCCGCGCCACTCGATGCGCACCCTTCTTTTGCTGACCTTCTCGACGACGAGCGGCTGGTCCGCGCCCTTGCTGACGTCGGCTACGAATCGCCGTCCCCCATCCAGGCCGAGGCGATCCCCCCGCTGCTCGCCGGCCGCGACATCATCGGCATGGCGCAGACCGGCACCGGCAAGACCGCTGCCTTCGCGCTGCCGATCCTGTCCGGCATCGACGTGTCCCGACGCGACACGCAGGCACTCGTGCTGGCCCCGACCCGTGAGCTGGCGCTCCAGGTCTCCGAGGCGTTCGCGTCGTACGCCAAGCACCTGCCCGGCCTCAACGTCGTCCCCGTCTACGGTGGGGCGGGCTACACCGAGCAGCTCGCCGCGCTCCGCAAGGGCGCGCACGTCGTCGTCGGCACGCCCGGTCGCGTGATCGACCACCTCGAGCGCGGCCGCCTCGACCTGACGACCATCTCCTACCTCGTCCTCGACGAGGCCGACGAGATGCTCAAGATGGGCTTCGCCGAGGACGTCGAGCGGATCCTGCGCGACACACCCACGACGAAGCAGGTGGCGCTGTTCTCGGCCACGATGCCGTCGACGATCCGCCGACTGGCCAACCAGTACCTCAAGGATCCCATCGAGGTGAGGGTCAAGGCCAAGACGGTCACCGCCAAGAACGTGCGCCAGCGCTGGCTGCTGGTCCCGCACTTCCGCAAGCTGGACGCTCTCGCCCGCTTCCTCGAGGTCGAGCCGCACGAGGGCGTCATCGTCTTCGTCCGGACCAAGCAGGTGACCGAGGAGCTCGCCGAGCAGCTGCGGGCGTACGGCCACACGGCGCAGGCCATCAACGGCGACCTGGTGCAGGCGCAGCGTGAACGTGCCGTCAACGCTCTCAAGAACGGCTCGCTCGACATCCTCGTGGCGACCGACGTCGCGGCCCGCGGCCTCGACGTCGACCGCGTGAGCCACGTCATCAACTACGACATCCCGCACGACCCCGAGGCGTACGTGCACCGGATCGGTCGTACGGGTCGTGCTGGCCGCAGCGGTGACGCCGTCCTCTTCGTCACCCCGCGCGAGCGTCGCCTCCTGGGTGTCATCGAGCGCACCACCGGTCAGCCGGTGACGCCGATGGACATCCCGACCGCCGAGCAGGTCAACGCCCGCCGGGTCGAGCAGTTCGAGGAGGCGATCACCGACGCCCTCGCGACCAAGGACGTGCACCTCTTCCGCGGGCTCGTGGGCAAGTACGCCGCGTCCACCGGAGTGGACCCGCTCGACGTCGCGGCGGCACTCGCCGTCCGCGCCCACGAGGGACGGTCGTTCCTGCTCGACGCCAAGGACGACATCGTCCTGAGCGAACGCGACCGAGGACGCGACCGAGCCGACCGCAGCGAGCGCCCGGAGCGGCCCCAGCGGCCGACGCCGGACGGCATGGCCGTCTACCGGCTCGCCGTCGGCAAGCGTCAGCGCGCTACCCCGAAGTCGATCATGGGCGCGCTGGCCAACGAGGGCGGGCTCGGCCGGTCCGACTTCGGCAACATCTCGATCCGCTTCGACCACTCGTTGGTGGAGCTGCCCGACCCGCTGCCCAGCGGCGCCGAGAGCGCACTGAGCCGGACGCGGATCGGCGGAGAGCTGATCAACCTCGAGCGCGACCGAGGCGCACGCGGCCACGCCGGTGGCAGCGGCGGGGGCCGTCGCAGCGGTGGTGGTCGATCCTGGGACAGCGCGGGCAAGGGACCAGTACGCTCGGCCAGGACGCCACGACGCAAGGGGTAGGCGATGCACGCTCTTGGCACCGTCGTCCAGCACTACGACTGGGGATCGCCCACCGTCCTCCCGAGGATGCTGGGCGAAGAGCCTGACGGCAGCCCGTGGGCCGAGCTCTGGATGGGCACCCATCCCCTCGGCCAGTCGACGGTCGCCGTCGAGGGCGGCGCCGCCGTCCCGCTCAGCGAGGTCGTCGGGCGGCCCCTCCCGTACCTCTTGAAGATCCTGGCGATCGACAAGCCTCTCTCGTTGCAGGTCCATCCCGAGGCCGTCATGGCCGAGCGAGGTTTCGCCCGCGAGAACGAGCGCGGTGTCGCGCTGGATGCTCCGCACCGCGTCTTCAAGGACCCGCACCACAAGCCCGAGATGGTCTATGCGCTGACCCCGTTCGAGGGTCTGATCGCGTTCCGCCCGACCGCCGAGGTGTGGCACGTGCTCGAAGGGTTGGAGTCACCGCTTGCACGACGCCTCCACGACGAGCTCGGCGCCGACCCCGGCTTCCCCGGCCTCGTCCGCATGGTGGGGCGGTTGCTGTCCCCCTGGATGGGCCCGGCGGCC
>NZ_JARBCJ010000229.1:0-4567 GCF_028803055.1 Mumia sp. | reverse complement strand
ATCGGGCAGCAGACCAACTCGCCCATCCGTCTCGACGGCGAGAGCATCCCGGCACTCGACCCGGCTCTGTGGGGGTCGTGGATCCCGATCGTGCTCGGCCTGATCGCGCTCGAGATCGTGTTCACCCTCTGGGTGCACGTCAAGGGATGGACGTGCACGGCGGCCGGCATCAACGCGGCGTTCGGCGTGGCCTTCGCTGCGGTGACGGTGCCCGTCCTGAAGAGCGGCGACTTCCTCAACCCCGAGCTGGTCGATCGTCTCGGGTGGGATGCCTCGACACTCGACCAGGTGACGCAGGGGATCCTCGTCGGTGTGCTCGTCGTCACCGCGTGGGACGTCATCGACGGTGTCCTCAAGGCGCGGCGCGCCAGTCGCTGAGGAGGGAACCTTTCGGGTGCGACGATGACGGCCATGGACCTGGACCGCACCACGCGACGCCTCCTCTACCTGTTGAGCGGGGTGGCGTTCATCGAAGGGCTCGTCGCCATGGCGTGGACCGTCTACTTCGGCTGGCTGATCATCGAACTCGGACTCTGGCACGCGGGATGGTTCACTGCCGCACTGAGCGCGGCTGGCGCGGCGTGCTTGGGCATCGTGTTCGTCCTGCCAGTCGGCACGAGGACCGCTCGGGGCTGGGCGGTGGGGCGCGTTGGCCTCGGAGGGTTCGTCGCTGTCAACGCCTGGGCGGCGTACTCCGTGGGGTCAGGGTGGCTCGGCATCGGTCGGAACCTGCCGCTGGTGTTGCTGCTCGCCGCGTTCGCGGTGCTCGGGGCGGTGGCGAGGAGGCGCGTGCGGCCCGTGTATCTCGCGGCGCGCGCACCGTCGCAGCAATCGCGCTGAGCATCATGAGGAGCGCAGGTCGCGGCGTACGAGGACGCGGGGGAAGCCGTTGAGGACCGAGTCCGTGTCGGCTGCCTTCGTGAACCCTGCTCCCTCGAACATCGCCAGCGTGCCGACGTACGCCATCGTGAGGTCGACCTTCGCGCCGCCGTTGTCGACCGGATAGGCCTCGACCGCCGGCGCGCCGTGGTCGCGGGCGAAGTCGACGGCGCCCTCGATCAACGGGCGCACGATGCCCTGGCCACGGTGCCCCGGCCGCACCCGCACGCACCACAGCGACCACACGTCGAGGTCGTCGACGTGGGGGATCCTGCGGTTGCCCGCGAAGCTCGTGTCGGCACGCGGATGCACGCCCGCCCACCCGACGACCTCGTCCCCGTCGTACGCCAGGACACCCGGCGGCGGGTCCTCCTTCACCAGATCGCGCATCCGCTCACCCCGGGCGGGGCCGGCGAGCGACTGGTTCTCCTTCGACGTCGTGAGCCGGTAGCTCAGGCACCAGCACACGTTGGCGTCAGGGCGCTTCGGCCCCACCATCGTCGCCACGTCCTCGAACGACGTGGCCGGTCGCACCTCGATCCCCATGGCCCACGAGCGTAGAACGACCCACCGACACGCGCACCCCTCTGCGGGGGACGGCGAGGGTCAGCTCTCGAGCACGTCAGCGACGTGGTCCGGCACGTACGTCGCCCGCTCCCGCGGCGGTCGCTCGTACGAGCTGGTGGCGGCCGGCCGGTCGGGGATCTCGATGCCGGGAGGCTCGACGTCGGTGTACGGGATGGTGGACAGGAAGTGGGCGATCATGTTGAGCCGTGCGCGCTTCTTGCTGTCGGACTCGATCACGAACCACGGGCTCGTCACCGTGTCGGTGTAGGCCATCATCTCGTCCTTGGCCCGCGAGTAGTCCTCCCACCGGTTGATCGACTCGATGTCGGTCGGACTCAGCTTCCACCGTCGGATCGGATCGGCGGCCCGGGACTGGAACCGCTTGAGCTGCTCCTCGTCGGACACCGAGAACCAGTACTTGCGCAGCAGGATCCCGTCGTCGATCAGCATCTGCTCGAACGTCGGCGCCTGCCGCATGAACAGCGCGTACTGCTCCTCGGTGCAGTAGCCCATCACGTGCTCGACTCCTGCGCGGTTGTACCAAGAGCGGTCGAACAGCACCATCTCCCCCGCTGCGGGCAGGTGCGGCACGTAGCGCTGGAAGTACCACTGCGTCTTCTCGCGCTCGGTCGGCGCAGGGAGCGCCGCGATGCGCGCGACGCGCGGATTGAGGTTCTCGGCGACGCGCTTGATCGTGCCGCCCTTGCCGGCCGCGTCGCGCCCCTCGAAGAGGATCACGATGCGCGCCCCGCTGTGGCGCACCCACTCCTGGAGCTTCACCAGCTCGATCTGCAGCCGGGCGAGCTCGGCCTCGTACACCTTCTTGTCGAGCTTGGGATGCTTCTTCGCTGCGGCGCTCATGACGGGACACTAGCGCTGGTGGCCTTCGATGGCGCTCAGGAAGCCCCGAAGTTTTCGGTCTTGACCAGGCGGCCGTCCTTCATCGTGTACTCGACGGTGTAGTCGATGCCCGCCGCGCCCGCATCAGGCTGTGCCTCCCCACCTCTGGTCGTTGCCATGCCGTCCGCCACCGCCACACGGATCGTGGTCGAGTCGTACGCCGTGGCGGTGATCGTCGGCGTTGTGGTCAAGGTCCAGGTCACCCGGGGCGCACCAGCGACCTGGGCGTTCACGTCTCGGAACGGGCAGCCCGGCGGATCGGGCTTCCGGCTGGCAAGACACGTGTCGAGCTCGGCCCGGGCAAGGCCCTCTGCCGCGTCGAGTGCGGCGGGCGTCATCGTGTACTCCAGCGTGTCGGTGACGTAGACCGGCAGTCCTTCCTGCGCGACGCCCCCGACAGGCGCCCTGATCGTCGGCGCAGTGACCAACGGTGCTCGGTCGGGCAGGGTCACCTCCCACATCCCGGGGAGCGCGGCGAACCGCGGCGAGTCAGGGTCGGGCATTTTCATCTCGACGCCGTTCACCACGACAGCAGGCGTGCCTCCGTCCATCGAGTTCGTGAGGTCGACGACGGGGACCTCGGGCGGGCTCAGCTTCCACCGGTCGAAGATCCCATAGCTGCTGCCGTCGCGGACGACGCTGAACTCCTGCTCGACGGTGCTTCCGTCGAGCTCCCAGGACGCCTCGACCACGGCCGCGTCACCGTCGCGCCGAACAGTCCGGACCTCGACGTCGTCCGGACGTCCCTCGACCTTCTCGTACACCTCGTTGCTCAGCAGGGCCTGCTCCGAGAAGGGCAGCTCCGACTCCGCGATCGCGAGCGCGGCCTCGGCGTCACCACGACCGAGCGCCGCCATGTAGTCCTCGACGGGTCCCGTCGGCGAGAACTGGGTCGCGTTGATGACGCTGCGAGCGACGAACACGGCGATGACGAGCACGAGTGCGGCGATGACCCCTCGAACGATCATGGCCGTACTCCGTGGATCGGCCGAAGGGTCAGTGCGCGGTTCGTCGAGCATCGCGTCTCCTTCGCGGACGAGGCCATCAGCACCGGGGACGGCACATGTCTAGCAGCGCGCGGGGTCACCTGAGGGGCGCGAGGGTGATCTGGATTGTCGGTCGAGACCCTCTGTCGTGCGACGCTGCCTGCCATGCACCGCTCATCGAACCGCACGCGATCGCCGTGGCTTCTCGCCATGGTCTGCGCCGCGCTGTGCCTGGTCGCCGCTTGTGACGACAGTGACCAGGATTCGAGCGACCCGAACCCAAGCAGCCAGACTCAGAGCGACCCGACCCAGAGCGAGCCGAGCCCGAGCGGGGAAGCCGAGGAGAAGGCTCAAGCCCTGACGAAGGCTCAGCTCAAGACCGCGCTCCTGACTCGTGCGGATGTCGGCGCGAGATATCGCAAGATCAGAGCGGACACGTCGGACGGGTCCGAAGACTCAGAAGGCTCAGATCCCAGCGACATCGGCTGCCTCAAGAAACTCGACACGATCGAAGAGCCGGAGGGAGACGCTCCGGAGGTCGAGGTCGCCTTCGAGAAGGCCGGTGACATCAGCTCGAGCGAGATCGACAACAGTGTGACGTCGCTGTCGACCCCTGATGTCGCCGAGAAGATGCTCGACCAGATGGCCAACGCCTTCGCGGAGTGCCGGAAGCTCGCGATCTCCGAGGAGGGGGTGACGCTGAAGGGGAAGGTGACGACGAATACAGACATGACCATTGACGGCGTTGATCAGCAGCTGAACGTCCTCGTCCGCGGGAAAGCAATATATCGCGACGTTCGGTTCCCGATCACGTTTCGATGGGCGTTCGTACGGATGGGCAACAACCTCGCGTACGTCTCGCTGATCGATCTTGGCCCCTCCGACCCACAGCAGTTCGCGGGTCTTGTCTCGACTGCTGTGAGTCGCCTCGGAAGCGTGATGGACGACTCTGCCTGAGGGATGACAGTGGGCCCGCGACGCGGCGGTTACATCGCGTCGTCCGGCATGAGCTCCCACACCTCCTGCTCGCAGCGGCACCCCGCCGCGATCTTCGCGGCCCACCCGCACGCCTCCTCGTACGAGGCGACGTCCACGATGGAGAACCCTCCGACGGGCGGCCGGCGCGCGGGGTCGGCGATCGGGACGGCCCGACCGTCGGTGGAGACGGTCACCCCCGAGACTTCACCGCTGTCGATCCCGGCGCCGAAGACCCACACCCCCGCCTGCTTCGCCTC
>NZ_JARBCJ010000228.1:0-4592 GCF_028803055.1 Mumia sp. | reverse complement strand
CGGGGGCGGGTGAGAGCCCGTGGGGGACGGAGCGTCCTCCCGCAAGCGCCTTGCAGGAGGCGCTCCCAGAGGCGACCCTCGTCCCGGTCCGGGCAGGACGCACGACCGTCACGCGATCTCGGGGCGCGGTCGACGTCCTCGAGGTGGACGTGGCAGAGCCCGCGACCGAGGGCCTCGTCATGCTCTCCGACGGCCGCCTTCCCCGGACCGGCGACGAGGTCGTGGTCAGCCCGGGCCTTGCTGGCGACGACGGGGTGCAGATCGGCGACACCGTCGGGCTCGGGGGTCGAGAGCGCGAGGTCGTGGGCATCGGGACGTACGACTCCGTCGCGACATCGCCGGGTCGCCACTCCCTCGTCACCGTGCCAGGTTCCGGCCTCCTCGACGACGCGGACGTGTTCACCGACCACCTGGTGGTCCGCGACGCGCCCGTCACGTGGGATGACGTCAAGCGGCTGAACCGCCTCGGCTTCATGGTCGTGTCGCGGTCGGTCGTCGAGAACCCTCCGCCGAAGTCCGCGCAGTACCCCGAGCTCGTCGAGTGGGATCGTCACGACGCCGAGCGCGAGGTCCTCGCGATCGTCGTCACCGCGATCGTGCTCCAGGTCGTCCTGCTGGCGGGCCCCGCCTTCGCCGTGGGTGTACGTCGCCAGCGCCGCGACCTCGCGCTCGTCGCAGCCGCCGGCGGAGGGCCGGCGGACGTCCGGCGCGCGGTGCTCGCGCAGGCGCTGCTGCTCGGCCTCGGGGCCGGAGCGCTCGGGGCCGTGCTCGGTCTTGCCCTTTCGCCGGCGATCGTGGCGCTGATCCCGCGCGCGGTCGACGACACGGTGCTCGGTCCGTACGACGTCATGTGGCCTGCCGTCCTGGCCGCTGTGGTCCTCGGCGCCGTCGCGGCGTTCCTGGCCGCCCTCGTCCCGGCACGTCAGGTCGCGAACCAGGAGGTGAGTGCGGCGCTCACGGGTCGTCCGAGCAGGCCGGGTCGGCGCAACGGCTGGCCGCTCGTCGGTCTGGCGCTCGTGGCCGTCGGGCTGGCCCTCTGCTTCACCCGAGGTGTCCGGCCCGGGGGCGAGATCGCTGTCGCCTCCGGAACGATCGCCGTCGTCCTGGGCACGGTCTTCCTGACGCCGCTCGTGCTCGCCGGGGTGGGGCGGCTCGGTCGGGCCCTTCCGCTGCCGTTGCGCCTCGCCGTACGGGACACGACGCGCCAGCGTGCCCGCAGCACGCCCGCGGTCGCCGCCGTGATGGCTTCGGTCGCCGGTCTCACCGCCCTGGCCATCGCCGGCGCGAGCGACTTCGAGCAGGAGCGCCGGTCGTACACGTTCGCCTATCCGCTCGGGACGACCATGCTCAGCGAAGAAAGCGGGCCGGTCGATACGGCGGCGCAGGCGGCCGGCGAGGCTGCCGGCGTCACCTTCACCCCGATCGGGACGGCCGGGCAACGAGGGAGCGACGCGGCCGGCGAGGGATGGATCGACGTCGCGGTGGAGACCGAGGACTGGGGTCGGTGGGACACCCGTGAGGTCGCCGTCGCGACACCCGAGGAGCTTGCCGGGTGGGGGATCGAGCTGACACCCGAACAGGGCGAGACCCTTCGCACCGGGGGCGCGCTGGTCGCCGGACCCTCCCTGCTCGATGGTGACGGGCGGGTCACGCTGGGGACGTACGAGGAAACGTCCGACGGGGCCTCGGAGGACCTGCGCACGGTCGCGCTCGACGGTTCGGCCGCCGACCTCGGCATGGGGGCGGTACCGCAAGGGCGTGAACCCGTCGTCGCGCTCGCCGTGATCGCCCCGCAGACCGCGCAGGCCCAGGCCATCCCGTACGAGCGGAGCAGGGCGCTCGCCGACTCGACCCTCACGGCCCAGCAGTTGCGCGACGTTCGTGCGTCGTTGCGCGAGATGCCCGGGCTCCAGAGCACGTGGACCGAGCGAGGGTTCCAGGAGACGTTCACCCTGCAGTTGCTCCTGCTGATCGGCGCCGGAGGCATCGCGGTGCTCATCGGCACCCTGAGCGCGACCGGGCTGGCACTGGTCGACGCGCGTCCCGACCTTGCGACGCTCGCCGCCGTCGGCGCAGGGCCGAGGATGCGCCGCGCGGTCGCCGCCGCGCAGGCCGTCGTGCTCGGTGTGCTCGGGGCGGCGCTGGGTGTCGTGGTCGGGTTCGCGCCAGGGCTGGCTGCGGCGCGGCCCCTGACCACCGATCGCTGGGGAGCCCTCGAGGGGAGCCCGGGAGGACCCGTCATCGACATCCCGTGGGCGGTCCTCGTCACGCTCGTCCTGGTCGTCCCGATGATTGCGGGGGCGGTGGCCGCAGTCGCCACCCGGGGTCGCGTCCCGCTCACCCGCAGGCTCGCTCAATGAGGTCGGCACTCACGTCGCTGTCACTTGGTGTTACAGAACCGTTATCGCGGAACGGACAGCATCTGAGTACCTGCCGCGTTTACAGTGTTCATAAGGTACGGCACAAGGTGTAGGGGGCACTGATGTCGCACATCGATCTTGCAGAACGACAGAGAAGGGCCGCACGGCTGCGCATCGCGCAGCTGGTCGCACTCCGGCGGGCAGCCGCCGACGGGGCAGAGCGGGTCACCAGGGAGGTCAAGTCCTCGTCCTGACCGCGTAGCCTGCGGGAGTGCCCACCACAGATCTCGGGACCTCTCCGCTCGTCGGCTTCGACCTCGACATGACGCTGATCGACTCGCGTCCGGGGATCAAGGCGGTCTATGACGAGCTCGCCGCCCGCACCGGGGTGGCGATCGACTCCGATCTCGTCGTGTCGCGGCTCGGTCCGCCCGTGGAGGTTGAGCTCGGCCACTGGTTCGCGGCGTCCGACGTTCCCGAGATGGCCGATCTCTATCGCGCGCTCTACCCGGACCTGGCGATCGAGCGGGTGAGGCCGCTCCCGGGTGCAGCCGTGGCGTTCGAGGCGGTGCGTGCTCGTGGGGGACGGCTCGCCGTCATCACGGCGAAGAACACCGCCGACGCAGCCCGACACCTCGATCACCTCGGGCTCCGTGCCGACGAGGTCCGAGGCAGGGCGTGGCGTTCGGGGAAGGCCGACGCGCTGCGCGAGCTGGGGGCCGTGGCCTACGTCGGCGACCACGTGCACGACATGGAGGCGGCGCAGCTCGCCGGCGTCCCCGGTCTCGCCGTGTCGACAGGCCCGTGCACCCCTGCTGAGCTGGCGGCTGCAGGGGCGTCTCGTGTCGTCGGCTCGCTCGAGGAGCTGCCCGCGGTCCTGGACGCCGTGTGGCCGCCGCGCGCCGTGGCCTAGGCTGGGAATCTGTCCCTGTGGTGCCGCCGCCCGCGACGAAGGTGAGGTCAAGCCGTGCCTGTTGGCAAGGTCAAGTGGTACGACTCCGACAAGGGGTTCGGGTTCGTGAGCCGCGAGGACGGTGATGACGTCTTCCTACGCGCCGACGCGCTGCCGGCCGGTGTGACCACCCTGAAGCCGGGCACCCGGGTCGAGTTCGGGATCGCTGCCGGGCGCCGAGGGGACCAGGCGTTGCAGGTCCGGGTGCTGGACCCGACGCCGTCGGTCGCCAAGCAGCAGGCAAAGGCTCGCCGCAAGCCGCCGGAGGACATGGTCGTCATCGTCGAGGACACCATCCGTCTGCTCGACCAGCTCGAAGGCACGTTCCGCGCCGGCCGGTTCCCTGAGGGGCGGACGTCCAAGCAGACGGCCGCGCTCCTGCGGGCGCTGGCCGACGAGCTGTCCTCCTGAGGGAGCTGCCCCCGGCCTGGTGAAGACTTGCCTCGTACGGAAGAATGAGGCTATGCCTCCCATCAGTCGTGCCGCGGGCTCCCGCGCGTCCTCAGGGCGCGCGCCCAAGCTGGACGCCGTCGCTGCCGCCGCGGTCGACGTCGCCCACGACGCACTCGTCGACGAGGTGGGGGAGCGACAGGTGGGCGAGCACCTCAGCGTGCGTGCCGAGGGTGATCGGGTCGTGACCCACCTGTTCGAGTCGGCTCAGGCCGGATACCGCGGCTGGCACTGGTCGGTGACCGTCGCCCGGGCACCGCGCCAGAAGAAGGTCACGGTCGACGAGATCGTGCTGCTGCCGGGCGACGACGCGATCCTCGCGCCCGACTGGACCCCCTACAAGGACCGTGTGCGGTCCGGCGACATGACCCCCGGTGACGTCCTGCCTCCGGAGGAGGACGACTCCCGTCTGGCGCCGGCATGGTTCGTGGGGGACGACGCGGTTGATGCCGAGATCGATCCGACGTCGGTCCGGCCGATCGCCGCCGAGGTCGGCCTCGGCCGTACGGAAGTGCTGTCGATCCAGGGCCGCGACGATGCCGCCCAGCGCTGGTATGACAGTGACCACGGACCCGACACGCCGATGTCTCGTCAGGCGCCGGGGCGATGCCGCACCTGCGGCTTCATGGTGTGGCTCTCGCCGCCGCTCGGCACCATGTTCGGGGTCTGCGCCAACGCGATGGCGAACGACGACGGCGGCGTGGTCTCCTTCGACCACGGTTGCGGAGCGCACTCGGCGGCTCGGGTGAAGCAGGCGACCGTGCCGGTCGCCCCAACCGTGCACGACACCCTCACGGACGACATGTCCGACGTCGAGTCGGTCTGACCCT
>NZ_JARBCJ010000227.1:0-4764 GCF_028803055.1 Mumia sp. | reverse complement strand
GGGGCTGCGCTGCTTCTCGGTGGCCTTGAGCCGCTGCCACGCCGCATCGACCTCCTCGGGCGTCGCCGCGTCACCGTCGGCGAAGACGTGCGGGTTGCGCCGTACCAGCTTGTCGACGATCCCCGCGGCGACGTCGTCGATGTCCCAGCCGTCGGGGCCGCTGGACGAGTCCGAGGCGTCACCCGGTCGAGCGGCGACGGCAGCGTGGAAGACGACCTGCATGAGGAGGTCGCCCAGCTCCTCCCGGAGCTCGTCGGTGTCGCCCCGGTCGAGGGCGTCGAGCACCTCGTACGCCTCCTCGAGGAGGTAGTGCTGGAGAGAGGCGTGGGTCTGCTCGCGCGTCCACGGGCACTCGACGCGGAGCTGGTCCATGACCGCGACCAGGTCGAGCAGGCGGGCACCCGGCAGGTCGTACGACCCGAAGACCACCTCGACCTCGCCCGGGGCGTCCACGCCTCCGCCCGCCGCGGAGACGAGCGAGTCGGCGAGGCGGCGGGCCCAGGCGACGTCGCCGGTGGGTGCGATCCAGAGCGTCGAGCCCTGCTCGGCGGAGGTGTCGACAGGACCGGGGGGCGCCGGCTCGACGGTGAAGCCCGCGTGTCGGACCGCCTCGACGGTCGGATCGTCGGTGTCCGCGGCGATCACCCGACCGGCCTCGCGCACGGCGTCCCACGCCGCCAGCGTCATCAGTCCGGGAGCGACGCGGGGGCTGGTGACGAGGATCCTCACTCGCTCGACTCTACGCCGCGGCAGCGCTGGTTGGCGGGCACCGTGGCGGGGTCCTCCTGGGCGAGCTGCTCGCGCGACGCCGACAGGCTGAGGCCGGGGTCCGGCTGCCCCTCGGCGTCGAGGCCGAACCGCGGGTCGACGGTCGCGTCAACCCGCCGCAGCTCCTCGACGACGGCCTCGGTCCCGCTCTGCAGCAGCTGCTCGGTGTTCTCCTGGGTCACTGCCGTGCCAGTGACGTCGGCGCCGATCGCCGTACGCAGGGCCTGGCTCTCGAAGTCACGCTCGAGGATCTCCTGGACGTCGTCGGCGCGGCCCCGGAACATCGTCTCGAGCTGCTCGAGATCCTCCGCGCCGAGCGCCCACCGCGACCGCGGGACGTCGAGGTCGAGCTCCTCACTCAGGAGACGCGACCCGGCGAGCTGAAGCTCCTGCGTGACGAGGATCTGCCGGACGGCTCCCTGGCTGGGCGCCTCCGAACCCTGGGACGCGGCCGCCGTCGCGAGGTAGGCGCAGCCCGCGTCGGCCAGCGCGTCGAGCTTGCTCATCGAGAGCCGTTCGTCGCCGACGACCACGGCGTCACCCGGATGGACGCCGCCGCACCCGGCGAGCACGAACGCGCCGGCGACGGCGGCGAGGAGCGGGCGGGACGAAAGGCGACGGAGCATGCGGGGACGTTCCTCTCGGGCGGCGGCAGCCACGTGACACGGAACACACGCGGCAGACGACAGCCTAGAGCGCGCCGATCTGCCGCTGCACGGCGGTCTGGGGCCTCACTGGGGCGAGGCCGCCGCCGTCGCGCAGTCGGGGCAGGTCCCCCAGAACACGACCTCGGCCGCGGAGACGGCAAAGCCCTGAGCGTCGTCGGGGATGAGGCACGGCGCCTCGCCGGACACGCAGTCGACGTCGGCGATCTTCGCGCAGGACACGCACACGAGGTGGTGGTGGTTGTCCTGCGTGCGGGCCTCGAAGAGCGCCGGAGAGCCCGCAGGCTGGATCCGACGGACGAGCCCGTGCTCCGCGCAGGCAGCCAGGACGTCGTACACGGCCTGGACCGACACCGATCCGAGCGCTTCTCGGGTCACGGTGGTGAGCGTGTCGGCACTGGCGTGCGGGCGGTCTCGAAGGGCATCGAGGACGGCGAGCCGCTGGCGTGTGACCCTCAGCCCAACCTTCCTGAGGGCAGCCGCGGCGTCCCAGACCTGGGTCGATGGCATCTCTCCACGGTCGTCCCATGTCCGAGATCGTGCAACCGGGGCGAGATGACCGAGATGACCGAGATGTTGGCCGTCGGTCAGGCCGCTGCCGGCGCCGGAGCGATGACCGTGTCGATCAGCGTGCGGCACCAGTCCATGAGCTCGGCGTCGCGCAGCGGCTGGCCTCCGACCGGCTTCGTCTTGGGGCGCGGCACCAGCAGGAGCTGCGCCGTGGCCTTGACGACGGAGCCCGGATAGACCCGCTTGAGGCGCATCTGCCGCGACTCGGGGAGCTCCACCCCCGCGATGCGGATGTTGTTGCCGGCCACGGTGAGCTCGGAGATCCCGGCGTCGCGGGCCCGCACCCGCAGCCTGGCCACACCGAGCAACGCGTCGACGGCGGCCGGCGGCTCGCCGTACCGGTCGACCAGCTCGTCGCGGACCTCGGCCACCTCGGCGGCGGAGCGCACGTCGGCGAGCCGCTTGTACATCTCCAGCCGCAGCCGCTCGCTCTGGACGTAGTCGTGCGGCAGGTGGGCGTCGACGGGAAGCTCGAGCTTGACCTCGCGCACGTCCTCGCCCTGGTCGCCGCGGAACTCCGCGACGGCCTCGCCGACCAGCCGCACGTAGAGGTCGAACCCGACGTCGGCGATGTGCCCGGACTGCTCGCCGCCGAGCAGGTTGCCCGCGCCGCGGATCTCGAGGTCCTTCATCGCGATCGCCATGCCGCCACCGAGCTCGGAGTGCTGAGCGATGGTGGACAGGCGCTCGTGCGCGGTCTCGGTGAGCGGTTTCTCCGCCGGATAGAGGAAGTACGCGTACGCCCGCTCGCGCGACCGCCCGACGCGCCCTCGGAGCTGGTGCAGCTGCGAGAGTCCGAGCATGTCGGCCCGCTCCACGATCATGGTGTTGGCGTTGGACACGTCGAGCCCCGACTCGACGATCGTCGAGCAGACCAGCACGTCATACTTCTTCTCCCAGAAGTCGACCATGATCTGCTCGAGCTGGTGCTCGCCCATCTGACCGTGCGCCATCGCGATGCGGGCCTCGGGCACCAGGTCCTTCAACCGCTTGACGGCCTTGTCCATCGAGTTGACGCGGTTGTGGATGTAGAACGCCTGTCCGTCGCGCAGCAGCTCGCGCCGGATCGCGGCGACGACCTGCCGGTCCTCGTACGGCCCGACGAAGCTGAGCACCGGGTGCCGCTCCTCGGGCGGGGTCTGGATCGTCGACATCTCACGGATGCCCGTCACCGCCATCTCCAGCGTGCGCGGGATCGGGGTCGCCGACATCGCCAGCACGTCGACGGCGGCCCGCAGCGTCTTGAGCGCCTCCTTGTGCTCGACGCCGAACCGCTGCTCCTCGTCGACGACGACGAGGCCGAGCTTGGGGATCTTCACGCCCTTCTGCAGCAGCCGGTGGGTGCCGATCACGATGTCGACCGAGCCGTCGGCGAGTCCGTCGAGGACCTCCTTGGACTCCTTCTCGGTCTGGAAGCGCGACAGCGCCTTGAGGGTCACGGGGAACTGGGCGTAGCGCTCGGCGAACGTCGCGAAGTGCTGCTGGACGAGCAGCGTCGTCGGGACGAGGACGATCACCTGCATGCCGTCCTGGATCGCCTTGAACGCCGCACGCACCGCGATCTCGGTCTTGCCGTACCCCACGTCGCCACAGACCAGCCGGTCCATGGGCACGGGACGCTCCATGTCGCGCTTGACCTCGTCGATCGTCGCGAGCTGGTCGGGTGTCTCGTGGTACGGGAAGGCGTCCTCGAGCTCCCGCTGCCACGGCGTGTCCTTGGTGAAGGCGTGGCCCTGCGTCGCCTGCCGCGCGGCGTACAGCTTGATGAGCTCGCCGGCGATCTGCTTGACCGCCTTGCGGGCGCGCGACTTGCGCTTGTTCCAGTCCGCGCCGCCGAGCCGGTCGAGCGACGGCTGCTCGCCGCCGACGTAGCGCGTCACCTGGTCGAGCTGGTCGGTCGGCACGAAGAGACGGTCCGGCGGCTGCCCGCGCTTGGAGGCGGCGTACTCGATGACGAGGTACTCGCGGACCGCTCCCTGGACGGTGCGCTGCATCATCTCGACGTACTTGCCGACACCGTGCTGCTCGTGGACCACGTAGTCGCCGGGCGTGAGCTCGAGCGGGTCGATCTGCTTCTTGCGGCGCGAGGGCATCTTGCGGTCGTCGCGCGGAGCCGCGGCGGTCTGGCCGACGATGTCGTCCTGCGTGAGGACGACCAGGCCGATGCCCTCCGCGACGAGCCCGTGGTCGATGTCACCGCACATGACGTGGACGACGTGCGGCGTGAGGTCGTCGACCGTGACCGTCGGGTGGAAGCGTGCGGGGATGTCGTGCTCGCCGAGCACCTCCACGCTGCGCGCCGCCTGCCCCTCGCCGGGGGTCACCAGCGCGACGCGCGTGCCGTCCGACAGCCAGCCCTTGAGATCGACGAGGGAGCGTTCGACCTCGCCGCGATAGGACGGAGTCGCCACGAACGGCAGGTTGACGCCGTCGACGTCGATCCGTGCGAACTCGTCGGGCTCGCCCGTCTCAGCAGTCGGGCGATCGTCGTCGAGCAGGAACGGCGAGGTGGACCACCACGCCCGTCCGGACCCCAGCGTGTGCTGGCGGACGTCGGCAAGAGACCAGAACGCGGCGGCGCCGAGGTCGACGGGAGCCTTGCCACCACCGGCCGCGGCCGCCCACGAGGCTGCGAGGAACTCCTCGCTCGTCGCGACCAGGTCGTGGGCGCGGGTACGGACCCGCTCGGGGTCGCAGACCAGGACCGTCGCGTCCTGGGGAAGCAGGTCGACCAGCAGCTCCATCCCGTCGACGAGGGCGG
>NZ_JARBCJ010000226.1:0-4785 GCF_028803055.1 Mumia sp. | reverse complement strand
TAGACCCCAGGCGCGTACCCGATCACACGCTCCACAGCACACTCCTTCCCGACGTCGAACGACGTCGGCGCCACCCGTCGCCACATCTTAGTGAGGCCGGCAGCTCGACGTTCCCATAACCGGACATTTCCCCTTGTGTGGGGTGGATCACGGTGACGCCGCCGTAGGAACGGTGAAGTAGTAGACGCCCACCAGCGCCGAGACCACGCACGCCGCGCCGACAGCCGCGACGGCGAGGCCGGTCCGGAGCCGGGCGAGGAGGACCCCGAGAGGGAGCAGGACCGGGAAGATCGGGAGGGCGAACCGGACCATCGAGAGATAGAAGGCGCCGCCCTGTCCGAGCGCGAGCAGCATGCCGAGGACGAGGTAGGTCGCGACCGGCAGAGGGGGCCGCGCCACGAGGGCGAGGACGGTGAGGACGATGAGCCCGACCACGGCGACGGCGAGAGCCGGGGCGAGCATCCCACGAGGCTCCGAGGTCGCCCCCGCCGCCCATCGCCAGAAGGTGTATCCACCGTCGAACCTGACCTGCCAACCTTCCCGCTGGGTGACGAACCAGGCGTCGAGCTCACCCGTCCGAAGTCCTGCGTGCGCGATCGCACCGGTGACCCCGAGCGAGCCGAGAGCCACCGCCACGAGGCTGCGCACGTCGCGACGGGTGACGATTGCCTGCGCCGCGGCGACCGCCACGGCGGCGACGAGGATGACGCCGGTCGGCCGCGTGAACCCGGCCAGCGCGCAGCACACGCCCGCGGCCCACCACTGGCGTCGCAGCACGGCGTAGAGAGTGGCCGCCGCGAAGAGGGTGAAGAGGCCCTCGGCGTAGGCGGTCGAGAGAACGGCGGCAGTCGGGAAGACCGACCAAGCGGCCGAGACGAAGAAGGCCGCGCGCGCCGTCGCGTACTCGCGCACGGTGAGCGCGATCACGACCGCCGCAGCTGTGCTGACCACCAGCCCGACCACGACGGCGACGAGCCAGAACGGCACCCCGAGCGTGACGAACGGCCGAACGCTCCAGGGGTACAGCGGGAAAAAGGCGGCCTCGTTCGTCACCACGTCACCGCCGGCCTGTCGCGGCAAGGCGTCGGGGTAGCCGTGCTCTGCGATCGAGCGGTACCAGCGGCCGTCCCAGCGCTCGATCGCCGTGCCCAGGCCGCCGCGGCCCTGGCTCGCGACGAGCAGTGCCCCGAGCGTGATGGCACGCGTCACGAGGTGTGTGAGCGCTGCTGCGCCGGCCAGTCTCGCCGTCGTCTCGATCCCCTGAGTCATCCAACCGGAGGGGGGTGTCACCACACTCGCCATGGACCGAACGTAGGAAACCGGAGAGTCACGGCAGGGACATTTTCACCATGGGCCGAGAGCCGCCGGGACAGTTATCGAAAAGTGGCGGAGGGAGAACCTTCGGAGCCTTAGCATGTTCTCGGCGACGAAGTCCACCGCTCTCGCGGTGGGCGAGGTTTGATCAAGCAGGAAGTCGGAGTACGTCGGCGATGAGCGACACGGATCTGAGCGGAACGGCCCCAGTGCGGCTTGCCGTGCCCGGCCAGACCGCAGACATCCTCCCCGGCGGGCCGACGCGACGGTCCCTCGGGCGCCACCGTGACCGTGTTTCCGACATCGCGTGGTTCGGGCTTCCCGTCCTCGCCGCTACGGCCGCGGCCGCAGCCACGGTCTCGGCCGGGCCGATCGTCTCCTCCCTCTGCCTCGTGCTGGTCCTGCTCCCGTTATACGCGGTGGTTGCGAAGCCGGGCATCGTGAGGACGAACGACGCCCGGCGCTACGCGCGACGCACGGTCACTGCCGCTGCTGTGACGTTGACGCCTCTTGCCGCAGTCGAGCTCCTGGCCCCCGGCGACGTTCGTGCTGCTCTCGCTGTCGTGCTCACCGCGTGCTCGACGGCCCTCGTCGCCGGCCTCCTCGAGCGGCGGCGTCGTCCTGCCTTCGCTGTTCTCGTCGTCGGAGACGGGGATGGCATCCGCGACGTGGTGAACCCGTGGGCCACCAATCAGCGCATGGATGTTGTCGGCGCGTGCGTCCCGACCGCCCCCGGCGAGCCGCTCCCCGACGACGTCAGCGGCGTCCCCGTCCTCGGCCGACCCGCAGACGTCGAGACGGTCGCTCGTTCGTGTGCCGTGGATTGGGTGGTCATCGCGCCCGGTGCGGCGCTCAGTGTCTACGACGTGCGCCGTCTGACCTGGCAGCTCGAGCGCGCACGTGTGCCCGTCAGTGTGGCGACCGATCTCAACGGCGTGATGCCGCACCGTGTCGAGCCGGTGGTGGTCGGGCGCCGCATGCTCCTCGACGTCTCGTCCCCCAAGCCGTCGTCGCTCGGGCTGTGGGGCAAGGACCTGCTCGACCGCGTCGGCGGCCTCGCCCTGCTTCTGCTGGCGTCGCCGCTCCTCTTGGTGTTGATGGCGTTGGTCAAGCTCGACTCCCGCGGCCCGGCCTTCTTCCGCCAGGTTCGGGCCGGACGCAACGGTCATCCGTTCACGATGATCAAGCTTCGGACGATGGTCGTCGACGCGGAGGAGCGCCTCGATGAGGTTCGGGAGCTCAACGAGGGCGCCGGACTCCTGTTCAAGATCGGTGACGATCCCAGGATCACGCGCCTCGGACGCGCGTTGCGCAAGCTTTCTCTCGACGAGCTCCCCCAGCTGATCAACGTGGTGAGGGGCGACATGTCGCTCGTCGGGCCGCGTCCTGGTCTGCTCTCCGAGCGAGACCAGTACGACGACTGGATCGCGCGACGCTTGCGAGTGAAGCCTGGGATGACCGGATTGTGGCAGGTCAGTGGCCGGTCCAGCCTCGACTGGGAGCAAGCCGTACGCCTCGACATCGACTACGTCGACAACTGGACCATGCGCCGGGACCTGGGGATCGCCGCGCGGACCCTCCGTGCCGTCGTCTGCCGCGATGGAGCAGGCTGACCACAACGCCACGTTCTACACGGTGATGCAGGTCACACGTGGCCCGAAAAGTGCTGATCTTCATCGCCGGGGGCGCTATGGCAGGGATCGGTCCGGTCTGTCGTATTTGGGCCACGATCGGGTGGCCCAAACTCGTCACGAATCTCACCGGTTGTGCGACCTATAGTCCAGCGCATGCTTCGCCGACACAGCGTCCATCGGATCCGCAACGCCACACACCGCGGTCCCTCCAAGCCCCACTCCCGTCGCCCGGCCGTCGTCGTGATCGCGGCCCTCGGCCTGCTTGCTCCGGCAGGGATGGTCGCTGCGGCCGACAACGAGGCGGAACCCCCGTCGTCCCAGTTCGAGGTGGTCAACGGCACCATCCGAGCCGCGGCCGCCAGCCCGGAGGGTGCAGCGAGTACCGAGGCGGTCCTGTGGGGCAACAGCAGCTATGCCACGACCGAGATCGCGGGATCTGGGCGGGTGATCCTCTCGGGGAGGAGCAGCGACTGCGAGGGTTGGGCCGTCGTTGCCGTGTCCGTCGACGGCGTTCCGTCGGGTCGCGTGACGCTGGACGACGCTCGACCCGACGGTTCCGTCGCAGTCGGACCCTCGCTAGGCGACGGCCTCCACGACGTCCGCATCGATCTGGTGAACGACAACTACGTCGAAGGCCAGTGCGATCGCAATGCCTACCTCTCCGCGGCGGCGATGGAGGTGGCTGGTGCGGTGACGCGCCCGTCACCGACCCCGGTTGGTCGTCCGGGCTCGTCTAACACGGGTGTGCCTGCCGGTACGAAGCTGACCGTCCATGACGGAGATCTGACGATCAGCAGGGCCGGCACGGTGGTCGACGGCCTCGACGTCCGCGGAGACATCAGCGTCAAAGCCGACAACGTCACGATCCGCAACACCATCGTGCGCGGCCGACCCGTCGACACCGTCAAGAAATCACTGATCTCGGCCTACGGCGACCACAAGAACCTCCTCATCGAGGACACCACCCTGCGCGCCGCCTACCCCCACCCCAACCGCGACGGCCTCAAGGGCCGCAACTTCACCGCCCGCCGCATCAACGTCTCCAACGTCGTCGACGCCGTCCTCGTCTTCGGCGACAACGTCCGCCTCGAAGACTCCTGGCTCCACGACAACACCCACTTCGACCCCGACTGGATCTCCACCGACGGCAAGAGCCACGACGACAGCCTCCAGATCCAAGGCGGCAACAACATCACCATCCGCCACAACGTCCTCGAAGGCGCCTTCCACACCGGGATCATGATCACCCAGGACCGCTACCGCTCCACCAACATCACCATCGCCGGAAACTGGCTCTCCGGCGGATCCTGCACCCTCAACATCGCCGAGAAAGCCCGCGGCCCCATCCCCGGACTCACCATCCGCGACAACCGCTTCGGAACCTCACGCATCACCAACTGCCCCATCATCGCCCCACCCACCACCACCCAGATCGCCACCATCACCAACAACCTCTGGGACACCACCAACACCCCCATCACCATCCGACGAGGCTCCTGAGGAACCGGACGGCTCAGGCCGTGCCGTCCGTCGTCAGGTCAAGGACGGTTCGCCCGTGCCGACCAGCGTGACGAGGTCGGCGATCTCGGGGTGACCGGAGCGAGCGACCTCCGTGAAATGGTCGCCTTCCCGGCGATAGAGCCCGACCCCGGGAGGCGTGTTCTTGCGGCGGGGGTTGTCGACGAGGAGAAGATGGCCGCCCTCGGGGAGGCTCGAGTGCAGGGCGCGCAGGGCACGGAGCAGGTCCTGGTCACTGAAGTAGAGACGGCGGAGCAGGTTGGCGACCTTGATGACGTCCGGACGCTGACCGGTCCAGGGCGTGAAGACATCGTGGACC
>NZ_JARBCJ010000225.1:0-4801 GCF_028803055.1 Mumia sp. | reverse complement strand
CGGGATCGCCCGCGGCGACGCCGCGACGGCGACCGACGCCGACTTCGAGACGTCGTGGCAGGTCAACGTCATGGCGCACGTCCGCGCCGCGCGGGCGCTGCTGCCGGAGTGGCTGGAGCAGGGGGAGGGGCGGTTCGTCGCGACCGCCTCGGCCGCCGGCCTGCTGACGATGCTGGGCTCTGCCCCGTACACGCTGAGCAAGCACGCTGCCGTGGCGCACGCCGAGTGGTTGTCGGCGACCTACCGGCACCGGGGTGTCGTCGTGCAGGCGCTGTGCCCGCAGGGAGTGCGTACGGCGATGCTCGACGACTCCGGGCCGGCGGGGGACGTCACCCTCACCGAGACCGCGATCACGCCGGAGCGCGTGGCGGCGACGGTCTTCGACGCGCTCGAGGACGACCGGTTCCTGATCCTGCCCCATCCCGAGGTCGCCGACTACGTGCGGGCGAAGGCAGCCGACCCCGACCGCTGGCTGGGTGGCATGAACCGGCTCCAGCAGCGGGTCGAGGAGCTGCGCGCCGACTTCTGAGCCGGCGCCGCGTCAGGCGTGCCGACGGAGCTCGGCCTTGGCGAGGGCGTTCTTGTGCACCTCGTCCGGGCCGTCGGCGAACCGGAGCGTACGGATGCCGGCGATCGCGGCGGCCAGCGGGAAGTCCTGCGAGAGCCCGGCGGCCCCGTGCGTCTGGATCGCCTTGTCGAGGATCCACTCCACCGTGCGGGGCGTGGCGATCTTGATCGCCTGGATCTCGGCGTGCGCGCTCTGGTTGCCGACGGTGTCCATGAGCCAGGCCGTCTTGAGCGTCAGCAGGCGCAGCTGCTCGACCTTGACCCGCGACTCGGCGATCCAGTCGCGGACCACGCCCTGCTCGGACAGCGGCCGACCGAAGGCCACCCGGCTGCTGGCGCGTCGGCACATGGCCTCGATCGCGCGCTCGGCGATCCCGATCGCCCGCATGCAGTGGTGGATCCGGCCGGGCCCGAGACGGGCCTGGGCGATCGCAAATCCGTCGCCCTCGCCCGCGATCAGGTTCGACGCGGGCACGCGCACGTCGGTGAACACGATCTCCGCGTGACCTCCGTGGTCACGGTCGTCGTAGCCGAGGACGTGCATCCCGCGGACGATCTCGACGCCGGGAGTGTCGCGCGGGACCAGGATCATCGACTGCTGGCGGTGCCGTCCGGCGGTCGGGTCGGTCTTGCCCATCACGATGAAGATCGCGGCGTTGGGGTTCATCGCGCCGGTGATCCACCACTTGCGCCCATTGATCACGTAGTCGTCGCCGTCGCGCACGATCGACGTCGCGATGTTGGTCGCGTCGGAGGAGGCGACATCGGGCTCGGTCATCGCGAACGCGGACCGGATCTCACCGGCGAGCAGCGGCTCCAACCAGTCGCGCTTCTGCTCCTCGGTGCCGAAGGCGTGGAGCACCTCCATGTTGCCGGTGTCAGGCGCGGCGCAGTTGAGGGCGACAGGCGCGATGGCGGAGCTGCGGCCGGTGATCTCGGCGAGGGGAGCGTACTGGAGGTTGGTGAGCCCGGCGCCGCCGTCCCCGGGAAGGAAGAGGTTCCACAGGCCCTGCTTGCGCGCCGCCGCCTTCAGGTCCTCGATCATCGGTGGCGGGCCCCAGTGGTCGGGGTGGGCGTCGACCGCCGCGTGGAACTCCTTCTCGGCCGGATAGACGTGCTCGTCCATGAAGCCCAGCAGCCGCTCGCGCAGCTCGATCGTCGTGGAGTCGTACGCGAAGTCCATGGTGCTCCTTGCTCGGGGGTCAGGTGCGGGCCGAGGCGAGGCCGGCGGCGATCAGCGGCTCGGTCGCCGCGCCCATGCGGCTGAAGCCGTCGCCGACCGTCTGGCCCTGGGTGTAGCGGTAGTGGATGCCCTCGGTGATGACCGCGAGCTTGAAGTAGCCGAGCGCCAGGTGGAAGCCCATCGTCGAGACGTCGCGTCCGCTCCGGGAGGAGTAGCGCTCGAGCACCTCGTCGACCGTCGGGTAGCCCGGCGCTGCCGTCGCGTCGGCCACCGCGTTGTTGCGGGTCGACCGGCCCATCTCCTGGTAGACGATCGTGAGGGCGATGTCGGAGAGCGGGTCGCCGAGCGTGGCCATCTCCCAGTCGAGGACCGCGGTGATCGCGTCCTTGCCGTCGGGGGAGGTGTCGACGAGGACGTTGTCGAGACGGTAGTCGCCGTGCACGATCGTCGCGTCGGAGTGGGTCGGCACGTGCGTGCCCAAGAAGTCACGTAGCTCCTCGTACCCGGCGAGGTCGCGGCTCTTCGATGCCTCCGCCTGCTTGGTCCACCGGCGCACCTGGCGCTCGAGGTAGCCCTGCGGCCGCCCGAACTCCTCGAGGCCCACGGAGGCCGGGTCGACGGCGTGGAGGTCGGCGAGCGTGTCGATCAACAGGCCGGCGATGTCGGCGGTGCGCTCGGGCCCCAGCTCCTCGAGCTCTCCGGCACGCCGCAGAGCACGGCCCTCGGCCTTGCTCATCACGTAGAACGGCGAGCCGATGACGTCGGTGTCCTCGCACAGGACGTACGCGTGGGGGACCGGGACGTTCGTCGAGCCGAGCGCGTTGATGACGGTGAACTCACGCCGCATGTCGTGCGCGGTGGCGAGCACGTGCCCCAGCGGCGGGCGACGCACGACCACGTGGGTCTCGCCGTCGGTCACGTCGTACGTCAGGTTGGAGCGCCCGCCCGGGATGACGGATCCGGTGAGCGGACCTCCGACCAGGCCGGGCACCGAGTCCTCGAGGTAGGTGCCCAGCCGGTCCAGGTCCAGGCCTGGGAGGTCGGTCATGTCAGTCCTTCGGTCCGCCGGCGACGTAGATGACCTGGCCGGAGACGAAGCCGGACTCCTCGCTGGTGAGGAACGACGCCGTCGCGGCGATGTCCTCGGGCTGACCGACGCGCGCCACCGGGATCTGCTGGGCGCTGAACTTCTTGAAGTCCTCGTAGTCGACGCCCACGCGCGCGGCGGTCGCCGCGGTCATCTCGGTCTCGATGAACCCGGGAGCGATCGCGTTGGCGGTGATGCCGAACTTGCCGAGCTCGATCGCGAGGGTCTTGGTGAAGCCCTGGAGACCGGCCTTGGCCGCGGAGTAGTTGGCCTGGCCGCGGTTGCCGAGCGCCGAGGTCGACGAGAGGTTGACGATGCGGCCGAACTTCGCGTCCACCATGTGCTTCTGGGCGCCTCGGGACATGAGGAACGCGCCGCGCAGGTGGACGTTCATGACCGCGTCCCACTCGGCGACGCTCATCTTGAAGAGCATGTTGTCGCGGATGATGCCCGCGTTGTTGACCAGGATCGTGGGAGCCCCGAGCTCGGCCTCGACGCGTGCGTAGGCGGCCGTGACCGCCTCCTCGTCCGAGACGTCGGCGCCGACGGCGATCGCCTTGCCGCCCGCGGTGGTGATCGCGTCGACGGTGCCCGCGCACGCGTCCTCGTCGAGGTCGATGACGGCGACGGCGTGTCCGTCCGACGACAGCCGCCTGGCGACGGCGGCGCCGATCCCGCGTGCGGCGCCGGTGACGATGGCGGTGCGCTGCTGGCTCACAACTTCTCCTCGTGGCTTCGGGTGAGTGCTCGTGGTACCGCTAAGCGGTCGCTTAGCAAGGTACCGCATGGCAGTGGGGCGAAACACAGGGTCACATCACGGTTCGCCCCAGACCTGGGGGCCGAGTCTGCCACGATCGTCGGGTGCACCACGTCTACTCGTGTCCGATGCGTTGGGCCGACATGGATTCCCAAGGTCACGTCAACAACGTCACCTACGCCGACTACTTCCGCGAGGCCCGGCTGGCGGCCGGGGAGGGAGCGCGGCTCGTCCGCCTCGAGCTGGAGTACCGCGCACCGCTGGTCTTCCGTCCCGAGCCGGTCCTGGTCGAGTCGAGCGTCTTCGGGTCGAGGACCCGGGGTGACACCGTCCTGGAGCAGCAGATCATCGACCTGCGGGAGGACGGCGGCCGCACGGTCTACGCCCGGGGCCGGAGCGTGCTCGTCCGTACGCGGGGACGACTGCCCGCGGTCGCACCGTCGTCGGGGCCCGCCACGGACGTCCCCGTGCTCGTGCGGGCCCGCGACCTCGGTCCCGACGGAGCGGTGGACGAGGCAGCCACCCTCGAGCTCTTCCAAGAGGGTCGTGTCGCCTTCGTCTCGTCGATCGGTGCCCGCGATCCCGAGCTCCCCTGGGTCATCGGGCGCAGCGAGCTGACCTACCTGCGCCCGATCGTGCACCGCGAGCGCCCGTACGCCGTGCGCACCGCCGTCACCCGCGTCGGCCGGTCGTCCTTCGAGATCCGTGCCGAGATGGTCGACGACGAGCCGGCCGAGGTCGACGGTCCGGTGGTCCTCGTGACCTCGCGCGCGGTCATCGTCGGGTTCGACCCTGGGGAGCAGCGGTCGCGGCCGCTGACCGAGCACGAGAGGTCCCATCTCCTACCGCACCTCGCCCGGGCTTGAGGCGACCGGTGACAATGGTGGCGTGAGCCAGAACCAGGCGGAGCAGCAGCAGACCTTCTACGACGCGATCGGCGGGTACGAGACGATCGCGTCGATCGTCGCTGCCTTCTACGAGGGTGTCGCCGACGACCCGGTCCTCCGTCCGATGTACCCGGAGGAGGACCTCGGCCCCGCGCAGGAGCGTTTCACGGACTTCCTCGTCCAGTACTGGGGCGGCCCGACGACCTACTCCGAGCGCCGGGGTCACCCGCGCCTGCGGATGCGCCACGCTCCCTTCGCCGTGACACCGACCGCCGCCGAGCACTGGCTGCGCCACTTCCGGGCGGCCCTCGACCGCGTCG
>NZ_JARBCJ010000224.1:0-4833 GCF_028803055.1 Mumia sp. | reverse complement strand
TGTTCGTCTTGCAAACGTCCCCCCCGATCCTGCACGTGTTCTCCGCCGCCACCTGCCCGGCCGGGGTCCCTGGTGGGCCCCACCCCGTCGGGGGGCGGCCCTCCTCTGCGTGAGAGCGGGGTCGCCTACGGCAGGAGGCGGCGCACGACCGCGTCCGCGAGGAGGCGGCCGCGGACGGTGAGAACGAGACGGTGGCTGTCGTCGGAGAGCTCGACGAGCCCGTCGGAGACGAGCCCCGGCACGGCGGCACGTCCCGCGGCATCCAGCCGGACGAGCGGCATGCCGTCGTGCAGGCGCGACTCGAGCAGCACCTGCTCCACACGACGGGTCTCGAGGTCGAGGATCTCGCGCCCGTGCCCGGGGGATCGGCCCTCGGCCAGCCGCTGGGCGTAGGCGGCGGGGTGCTTGACGTTCCACCAGCGGGTGCCGGCGACGTGGCTGTGCGCCCCCGGCCCGAAGCCCCACCAGTCGGCACCGGTCCAGTAGAGCTCGTTGTGGCGGCACCGCGCGGCGTCGTCGCGGGCCCAGTTCGACAGCTCGTACCACCCGAGGCCCGCGGCGCTGAGCCGCGCGTCCGCGGCGAGATACATGTCGGCCATCAGGTCGTCGTCGGGAGCTGCGACCTCGCCGCGGGAGACGCGGCGTGCGAGCGCGGTCCCCTCCTCGACGATGAGGGCATAGGCACTGACATGGTCGGGACCGAGTGCGAGTGCCGTGTCGAGCGACCGCTCCCAGTCCGCCAGCGACTCTCCGGGCGTGCCGTAGATGAGGTCGACGCTCACCTGCGAGAAGCCGGCGTCGCGGGCCCACCGCACGACGTCAGGCAGTCTGGCCGGGTCGTGCGTGCGGTCCAGCGTTGCGAGAACGTGAGGGACCGCGGACTGCATGCCGTACGAGATGCGGGTGAAACCGCGTGAGCGGAGCGTGGCGAGAGACGCGGGGGTCACGCTGTCGGGGTTCGCCTCCGTGGTGGCCTCGTAGCCGGCCGCCAGCCCGAAGGTCTTGTCGATCCCCTCGAGGATGCGTCCGAGGTCGTCGGAGGCGAGGAGTGTGGGCGTGCCGCCGCCGATGAACACCGTCTCGACCTCCGGCAACGGGCGGTCGGCACGCTGGAGCACCTGAGCCGCCAGCGCGATCTCGGCGAGCACGGTGTCGGCGTAGGAGTCGTGCGAGGCGCCCGGTCCGAGCTCGGACGACGTGTAGGTGTTGAAGTCGCAGTAGCCGCACCGCGTCACGCAGAACGGGACGTGGACGTACACGCCGAAGGGCGCGCCCCCGAGGGCGTCGAGCGAGGCTGCAGGGAGGGCGCCGTCAGCGGGGACGGCTTGTCCCTCGGGAAGCGTGGACGGCATGCCTCCAGTGTCGCAGGGCGGCTGCAAGGACTCTTGCGGTCGGATCTGCTGCTACCTATAGTGCTATTCAGATAGCACATTAGGAGTATCGAATGATCGAGTTCCACCTGGACTCCCGGTCGGGCGTCTCCGCATACCTGCAGCTCGTTCAGCAGGTACGCCGCGCCCTCCGCCTCGGGCTCCTCGACGAGGGCGACCAGCTCCCGACCGTCAAGGACGTCGCGCGTGCGCTGGCGATCAACCCCAACACCGTCCTGAAGGCCTACCGCGACCTCGAGCGCGACGGCCTCGTTGCTCCGCGTCCGGGTGTCGGCACGTTCGTCACGCGGACCCTCACCGACAACACGCTGGCGGCGCACGGCCCGCTGCGTACCGACCTCCAGCGGTGGCTGTCCAAGGCCCGCCGCGCCGGCCTCGACGACGAGAGCATCGAGGCGTTGTTCATGACCACCTTTCGGGCCGCCTCCGAGGAGGACATCGCATGACCACAGCACTGAGAACGCATGAGCTCGGCAAGAGATACGGCCGAAGTCGCCACTGGGCCCTGAAGGACTGCACGCTGGAGCTCCCGGCCGGCCGCGTGGTGGGTCTCGTCGGGCCGAACGGCGCCGGCAAGAGCACGCTGCTCGGCCTCGCGGCCGGGATGCTCGTGCCCACCGTCGGTCGCATCGAGGTGCTGGGCGAGGGGCCGTCGTCCGGCGCTGAGCACCAGGCGCGCGTCGGCTACGTGAGTCAGGATGCGCCGACCTATCGGGGGATGAGTGTCGCCGACCACCTCCGGATTGGCTCGCACCTCAACCCGCGATGGGACGACGTGCTCGTCCGGGACCGGATCGACCGGCTCGGCATCGACCTGCGGCGCCGCACCGGCAGCCTCTCGGGAGGCCAGCGCGCCCAGATCGCGCTCACGGTGGCGATCGGCAAGCGGCCGGAGCTGCTGATCCTCGACGAGCCCGTCGCGGCCCTCGACCCGCTCGCCCGACGCGAGTTCATGCAGGACCTGATGGAGGCGGTCGCCGAGCAGGACCTCACGGTCGTCCTGTCCTCGCACCTCGTCTCGGACCTCGAGCGCGCCTGTGACTACCTCGTCGTGCTGGTGGACTCCGAGGTCCGGGTCGCGGGCGACCTCGACGATCTGCTGGCCTCGCACCGCCGCATGACCGGCGCGCGGCGTCCCTCCGACGCAGGCCCAGCCGGCCACCACGTCGTGACGGCGAGCCATACCGACCGCCAGAGCACGTTCGTCGTCCGCACCGGCGGACCCGCGGTCGATCCCTCCTGGGACGTGACCCCTCTCGGGCTCGAGGATCTGGTGCTCGCCTACCTGCGCGGCGACGCCTCGTACGAGCGCCCCCGCCCGACCGTCGAGGTGATCCGATGATCTGGCTGACATGGCGCCAGCTGCGTGTCCAGGCGATTCCGGTCGCGGGTGCCGTCGCTCTGCTGCTCGTGGCACTGGCCATCACCGGGCCTGGGATCGTCGACGCGGCAGAGGACGGCGCACGCTCGTTCCTGACAGGACTGAGCGCCGACGCGTTCAAGGTCACGCTCTACTACGTCGGCATCGCGGCGGCGTACGTCTTCCCGCTCGTCGTCGGGGCGTTCTGGGGAGCGCCGATGGTCGCGCGCGAGCTGGAGGCGCGGACGCACCGCCTCGCGTGGAGCCAGTCGGTCACGCGCACACGGTGGCTCGCCGTCAAGCTCCTCGGCGCCGCCCTGGTCACGGTGTCGGTCGCTGGGCTGCTGTCGTGGGGTGTGACCTGGTGGGCCGGACCGATCGAGCGCGCGATCGCGACCGGCGAGGGGACGGGGCCGTTCATGGTCTCGCGCATCGAGCCCGCAGTCTTCGGAGCCCGGGGCCTCGTCCCGATCGGGTACGCCGTGCTGGCGCTCGCGATCGGCGTGCTGGCTGGGCTCGTGGTGCGACGGACAGTCGCGGCGATGGCAGTGACGCTCGTCCTCGTCCTTGGCGTCCAGCTGTTCGTCGGGGTCGTCGTGCGGGCCCAGCTCGTCGAACCCGAGAAGGCCACGAGCTCGATCACGCAGGAGAACCTCGTCGGTCTGATGGTCGAAGGAGCCTCCGGTCCAGGAGACCCGATCGAGAACGTCTCCGAGATCCGTGTCGAGACGGGCCGCACCGGCACGTGGGAGCTGTCGAACGTCACGCTCGATGCCGACGGCGAGCGCATGCGGTCGTTGCCGGCGTGGGTGGCCGACTGCGGCGGGCCGCCACCGGGGGAGAGCGCGCAGGCGGGTGCGCGGGCGGCGTGCTTCGACCGGTTGGCGGACGAGGGCTATCGGCAGCAGGTCACGTGGCACCCGTCCAGCGCCTTCTGGACTCTGCAGTGGCGCGAGACGGCGCTGCTCCTCGTACTCGCGCTCGGCCTCGGCGGGCTGTGTTTCTGGCGGATCCGCGGCGACGCGCCGTAAGGGCGGGCGCGGTCAGGTCGTGACGAAGTCGATGAGCTCCTCGACCCGCCCGAGCAGCGCCGGCTCGAGGTCGGCGTAGGAGCGGACGGACCCGAGGATGCGCTTCCAGGCGTGCGCGATGTCGGCCTGGTTCCGGTGGGGCCACCCGAGCGACTGGCAGATGCCGTGCTTCCACGACATCGAGCGTGGGATCACCGGCCACTTCTCCAGCCCGAGGCGCTCGGGCTTCACGCCTTGCCAGACGTCGACGTACGGGTGCCCGACGACGAGCACGTGCTCCTTGTACGGTCCGCGCAGCACCGAGGCGGCGATGCGCGACTCCTTCGACCCCGGGACGAGATGGTCCACGAGCACGCCCAGGCGGCGTCCCGGACCGGGCTTGAAGCGGTCGACGACCGACGGGAGGTCGTCGACCCCCTCGAGGTACTCGACCGCCACCCCCTCGATCCGCAGGTCGTCACCCCACACCTTCTCGACCAGCTCCGCGTCATGACGTCCCTCGACGTAGATGCGGCTCGCGCGTGCGACCCGTGCCTTCGCGTCGTGGACGGCGACCGAGCCGGACGCGGTGTGCGTCGCGCGTGCGGGCGCGGCGCGTCGTACCGGCGCCTTGAGCACGACCGGCTTGCCCTCGAGGAGGAAGCCCGGCCCGAGGGGGAAGGTACGCCGCCTCCCGCGACGGTCCTCCAGCTCGACGGTGTCGAGATCTCGGTCGGTGCGCGTCACGGCGCCGCAGAAGTCGGTCTGGACCTCCTCGAGCACCATCCCCACCTCCGCCTCCACCTCGGTGGACCGCCCTCGCTTGGGGACGCGCCAGTCGCCGGCCAGGACATCGGATCCGTATCGGTCGTGAGCCACGAGGAGCAAACTAGCCGAAAGAACGTGCGGCACCTCGCAGCCACACGCGACTGGTGAGGCTGGCTAGACTGGCACTCAGGGCACCGGAGTGCCAAAGATCATCGACACGAGGAGGGACCGTGGCTGACGTCGTGCTCGATGAACGCAAGCTCGCGGTCCTGCGCGCCATCGTGGAGGACTACGTGGCGACCCA
>NZ_JARBCJ010000223.1:0-4834 GCF_028803055.1 Mumia sp. | reverse complement strand
CTGACGCGCCAGCAGCGACTCCGCGTACCGCGACTTGCCGGAGCGTACGCCTCCGGTGACCAGCACTCTGCGGCTCATGTCCGCCCCTCTCACCCCGTGAAGGCCGTCCTGGCTCCAGCTCTCCTGCGAGCCTCGCACGGTGCAGGCCCGACCGCCTCACCGGGTCTCACGTGGCGGCTGTCCTGGCCGGCGCAGGCCACGAGGGCTCCCGCCGTCGTACGGTCGACCCATGCACCGGGTGGTCCTCTCGCTGGCGACGACGGTGGTCGCGCTCACCGCATGCTCCTCGGCGGCAGACCGCGTCGACGACGTCTCCTCAAACCCCACCCCGGCCCCCGCGTCACTGGCCCCGCCCGCACTCGCGACGCTGCCCGGGGGCTGGTTCGCCGAGCCGCTTCCGGGCCGGACACGACCGGCGTCCGTGGAGGCGGCCGGTGACCGCCTCGTGGTCGGCGGGTCGGTCGGCAGCGGAGACGGTGCACGTCCGCGCCTGCTGGCGCACGAGGGATCGGTCTGGGCAGACGTCCCGCTGGAGCCTGCCACGGGGTACGGCCGCATCGCGTCCCTGGTCCACCTCGCCGTCGCTCCCGACGGTGGCGTCGTCGCCCTCGGCAACGCGACGGGAGGCGCGCACCTGATGCCGCGCTGGACGGCGTGGTCGGGGACGCTCGACGGCGTCGCGGAGGTGCCTCAGGTCTTCGAGACCTTCGGCGGTCCGTCGGCCGGAGGGCTCACCGGGCTCACGGCCGCTCCTGTCGACGCTGTCGTCGGGAGCTGGGCGACGTCGCCGTCGCGCCTGTCCCCCGCCGTGTGGCGCGAGGACGGCGGCCGATGGGTTCGGCGCACCGACATCGGTCCCTTCTCCAGCGCCGGCGACGTCCAGGCCCTGCCGACGGCCGTCGGCGCGACCGGGTCCGCGGTCGTGGTCGTCGGCACCGAGACCGTGACCGCCGACGCCGGCACCCGTCAGACCGCGGCCGCGTGGACCACACCGGACCTGCGGACGTGGCGACGGCTCGCGCTGGGCCCGTCCGACGGTCCTTCCAGCGGAGCCGTCGACGTCGCGTGCGCCGGTGACGCCTGCCTCGTCGCGGGATGGGTCGGCGACCGGCTCGCCGGGTGGCGCATCGGTGCCGAGGACGTCCGCCGCATCCGGCTGCCTGCGGTCCGGGTCGAGCCGTACGTCGCACAGCCGCGCGCCGCGTACGACGGCTCGTGCGCAGCGATCGCGGTCGGAGCAGAGTCCCGTACGGCGCTGGTCTCGGCCGACACCGCACGCTGGGCCGCCACCGACCTGCCGCAGCCGCACGTGTCGCACCTGGCGATGACACGCGGGCGACTGTTCGTGCTGACGCCTGACGGGGCGACCGCGCTGGTCTCGCATGCCGAGGCCTGCGACCTCCGATGATCGCCGGGCCGCCTCGCTCCGACGGAGGTCAGCAGACCGAGGCCGCCAGCGGGACGAGCGTCTCCGCGCACCCGGCGTCGAGCTTCAGGGTTGCCAGGTCGTCCCCGCGGGTCGCCCCCCGGTTCACGATCACCACGGGCTTCCCGGCCTTCGCCGCCTGCCGGACGAAGCGCAGCCCGGACATCACCTGCAGCGACGACCCGACGACGAGAAGCGCGTCCGCGGCGTCGACCAGCGCGCGGCAGTGCTCCACGCGCGGCTTCGGGACGCTCTCGCCGAAGAAGACCACGTCCGGCTTCAGGATGCCGCCGCACCTCAGGCACGGGGCGACCCGGAACGTGCTGGTCTCCTCCAGCACCGCGTCGCCGTCGGGTGCGATCGCGTACGCGCCGTCGCCGTAGCCGGGGTTCAGGACGTCGAGCCGTTCGTGCAGCTCGGCGCGCGGCGAACGGGCGCCGCAGCCCAGGCAGACGACGTCGGCGATCCGCCCGTGCAGGGCGACGAGCTCGCGCTGGCCGGCGGCCTCGTGCAGCCCGTCGACGTTCTGGGTGATCACCGCTGAGACCACGCCGGCCTGCTCCAGGGCGACCAGCGCGTGGTGGGCGGCGTTCGGCTCGGCACCGGTCATGTGCCGCCATCCGATGTGGGCCCGGGCCCAGTAGCGCTGTTGCGCCTGCGGGCTGGCCACGAACTCCTGGTACGTCATCGGCTGACGCGGCACCGAGCCCGGCCCGCGGTAGTCCGGGATGCCGGAGTCGGTGCTGATGCCAGCGCCGGTCAAAGCGACCACGCGCCGCCCGTCGAGCAGGGCACGCACCTCGTCGAGCGCCGGCTGCTCAGTGACGATGTCCACGCTTCCAGCGTACGAGGGACCCGGCGACGCGACGGCGTCTACGCTGGCCAGCGTGAACAGCCGGGTCGCGTGGAGCAAGGGTGTGGTGGTCCCCGCTGCGCTCGGGGTGCTGTGCGCGACGGCCGGGCTGCTGACGTGGGCGGGCGCCGGCGCGGACGCGCGTGTGGGTGCGGCCAGCGTGAGCGCGTACGACCCACCGTCCACGGCTGCGGCCACGGCCTCCACCGCCGCTCCTCTCCTCGCGACCTCGTCGCTCGACTCGGGCGTCGGGAGGCTCGGATCGGGCCTCGACCGCGGATGGGTGTCGGCGGAGGCCGGTCGGACCGGGATCGCGGCCAGGGCGGTGACCGCCTACGCGAGAGCCGCCCTGCGGCTCGAGGAGGAGGATCCCGGTTGTCGCCTGGGGTGGACGACGCTGGCCGGCATCGGCTGGGTCGAGTCGCAGCACGGCACCATCGACGGCAACACGCTGCTCGCCGACGGGACCACCCGGCGACCGATCCACGGTCCGGCGCTCGACGGCACCGGCGGCGTCTCCGCGCTCGCGGCCTCGGCCGACGACACCGCCGCCCACGGCAACCCGGCCTGGGACCACGCCGTCGGCCCGATGCAGTTCATCGGGAGCACGTGGCGACGGTGGGGCTCCGACGGCGACGGCGACGGCGTGGCAGACCGTGCGGACCTCGACGACGCCGCGTACGCCGCCGGCCGTTATCTGTGCGCCAACGGCGACGACCACAACACCGGGTCACGGGTGACCGCCGCGGTGGGTCTACACACCTCAACGTCGCCTAGTTTGGGGGGGTGCTGGCCGCGGCCGACTCCTACGGCGCCTGAGCGCCGACGGGCTCCGACTCAGTCCGCTCTCCGAGGCGCTTGGCGAGCGCGTCGCCCTCGATGTCGAGGTCCGGGATGATCTTGTCCAGCCAGGCGGGAAGCCACCAGGCGGAGCGGCCGGCGATCGCCATGAAGGCCGGGATCAGCGTCATCCGGACCAGGAACGCGTCGGCGAGGATGCCGAAGGCGAGCCCGAAGCCGATCGGCTTGATCATCGCCTCGTCGCTGATGATGAAGCTGCCGAAGACCGAGATCATGATGATCGCCGCGGCGGTCACCACGCGGGCGCTGTGGCTGAACCCGTTGACGACGGCGCGCTGGGCGTCCTTGCTGTGGACGTAGTCCTCCCGCATCCGCGACACCAGGAACACCTGGTAGTCCATGGCGAGCCCGAACAGGATGCCCACCATGAGCAGCGGCAGGATGCTGATGATCGGCCCTGGCGTGTCCACACCGAACACGTCGGCCAGCCAGCCCCACTGGAAGACCGCCACGGTCGCGCCCAGCGCCATCCCGATGGTGAGGAGGAAGCCCAGGACCGCCGACAGCGGCACCAGGATCGAGCGGAACACCAGGATCAGCAGCACGAACGCCAGGCCCACCACCAGCGTCAGATAGACGGGCAGGGCGTCGGCCAGCTTCTCCGACACGTCCACCGAGACGGCCGTCTGACCGCTGACCAGCACGTCGGCACCCGTCTCGCCCTTCACGTCCTGCACGGCGTCACGGATCTCGCCGACCAGGTCCTGGGTCTCCTGGTCTGCGGGGCCGCTCTTGGGGACGACGGTGATCGTGGCGAGGTCGGTGTCCGGCATCGGCTGGCCGGGCACGACCGCGGCCACGTCGGTGTCGATGCCCTCGACGGCCTTCGTCGTCTCCGCCACCGCGGCCTCGGGATCGTCGGCCTTCGCGGTGTCGACGACCACGAGGAGCGGTCCGTTCGACCCCGCCCCGAACCCCTCGGCGATGAGGTCGTACGCCTTGCGCTGGGTCGTCCCGACCGAGGCGGTGCCGTCGTCGGGCAGGGACTCCTCCAGCGAGAGGACGGGGATCGAGGCGACGAGCGCGACGGCCACACCGAGCACGGCGACGACGGCCTTGCGCCGGGTGACGAGTCCGGCCCAGCGCTGGCCCATGGCCGGCTTGCCCGAGTGGTCGTCCGCCTCGGGGTCGTGCTGCCGCAGACCCGGGATCTTGCCCTTGATGATGCGGCGCTTGGAGAAGCCGAAGAGGGCCGGCAGCAGGGTCAGGGCGATGAGCACCGCGATCGCGACCGTGGCCGCGGCGGCGAGTCCCATCTCGGTGAGGATCGAGATGTTGACGACCGACAGTCCGACGAGGGCGATGACGACCGTCAGCCCGGCGAAGACGACCGCGCTGCCGGCGGTGCCGACCGCACGCCCGGAGGCCTCCTCCGGATCGCGTCCGACCATCACCTCGTGCCGGTACCGGGACACGATGAAGAGCGCGTAGTCGATGCCGACCGCGAGCCCGAGCATGGTGGCGAGGATGGGCGTGGTCGAGCCCAGCGACATGAAGCCGGTCAGGGTGGTGATCCCAGCGACGCCGATGCCGACGCCGATCAGCGCGGTCAGCAGCGGCATGCCGGCCGCGATCAGCGAGCCGAACGTGATGATCAGGACGATCAGCGCGACGACGACGCCGATGATCTCCGAGCTCCCGGTCTCGGGGATCTGGGTCAGCGCGTCACCGCCCACCTCGACGGTCATGCCGGC
>NZ_JARBCJ010000222.1:0-4943 GCF_028803055.1 Mumia sp. | reverse complement strand
GGCGCCGGCGGCGTCGACGCCGCCGACTTCGCCGAGATTCTGCAGCGGATGTACATCCGCTGGGCCGAGCGTCACAAGTACTCCGTCCAGGTCTACGACACCTCGTACGCGGAGGAGGCGGGCCTCAAGTCCACGACCTTCGCTGTCAAGGCGCCGTACGCCTACGGGACGCTCTCGGTCGAGTCGGGCACGCACCGGCTCGTCCGGATCAGCCCCTTCGACAACCAGGGGCGACGTCAGACGTCCTTTGCCGCGGTCGAGGTCGTCCCCGTTCTCGAGCAGACCGACCAGATCGACATCCCCGAGGACGAGATCCGCGTCGACGTCTATCGCTCCTCGGGGCCCGGCGGCCAGAGCGTCAACACGACCGACTCCGCCGTCCGGCTGACCCACATCCCGACCGGCACGGTCGTGAGCTGCCAGAACGAGAAGAGCCAGCTCCAGAACAAGGCCAGCGCCATGGTCATCCTGAAGGCCAAGCTGCTCGCGCTCAAGAAGGCGGAGGAGCGCGCCCACCTCGACGAGCTGCGCGGTGACGTCCACGCCTCGTGGGGCGACCAGATGCGGTCGTACGTCCTCAACCCGTACCAGATGGTGAAGGATCTGCGGACCGACTACGAGACGGGCAACACCCAGGCGGTCTTCGACGGCGAGATCGACGGGTTCGTCGAGGCCGGTATCCGGTGGCGGCGTGGCGCTGAGGGAAGCACTCCGTAGCCTTGCGTACACTCGCACGGTGATCCGCTTCGAGAATGTCAGCAAGACCTATCCGGGGCAGCCGCGACCGGCCCTGGAGAAGATCAGCCTCGAGATCGAAAAGGGCGAGTTCGTCTTCCTCGTCGGCCAGTCGGGCTCGGGCAAGTCGACGTTCCTCCGCATGATCCTTCGCGAGACCCGTCCCTCGACCGGCCGCGTCTACGTCGCCGGCAAGGAGATCAACCGCCTCGCCAACTGGAAGGTCCCCAAGCTGCGGCGCCAGCTCGGCACCGTCTTCCAAGACTTCCGCCTGCTGCCCAACAAGACGGTCTCGGAGAACGTCGCGTTCGCGCTTCAGGTGATCGGCAAGCCCCGCTCGGAGATCCGGCGCGTCGTGCCGGAGACCCTGGAGCTCGTGGGCCTGGAGGGCAAGGGCGAGCGCATGCCCGACGAGCTGTCCGGCGGTGAGCAGCAGCGCGTCGCGATCGCGCGCGCGTTCGTGAACCGACCGATGATCCTGATCGCCGACGAGCCGACCGGCAATCTGGACCCGGTCACGTCGGTGGGCATCATGAAGCTGCTCGACCGGATCAACCGCACCGACACCACCGTCCTGATGGCGACGCACGACGCGGGGATCGTGGACCAGATGCGCAAGCGGGTCATCGAGCTCAGCGGTGGCGTGCTGGTCCGTGACCAGTCGCGCGGCGCCTACGACTACGAGAACTGACGAGGACCGATGGCACTGGGAAGCATCTTCTCCGAGCTCACGACAGGGCTGCGGCGCAACTTCTCGATGACGGTCTCGTTGGTCGTCACGATGAGCGTGTCGCTGGTCCTCGCCTCTCTGGGGCTTCTCCTGCAGGCGCAGGCCGACCGTACGGAGAAGTACTTCGGCGACCGGCTCCAGATCCAGGTCAACCTCTGCACGCAGAACTCCTCCGCGGAGACGTGCGTCGGCGGGCGGGCGACCGAGGAGCAGGAGCAGGCGGTCGCGGCTGCGCTCGACGGCAACCCCGAGGTGCGCTCCGTCGAGCGCTGGAGCCCCGAGCGCAACTACGAGCAGGCGCAGGAGTGGCTCGGTCAGAACGAGGAGGACCGCAAGCAGCTCGAGGCGCTGGGCCCGGAGTCGTTCGGCACGTCCTACATGGTGACGCTGCGCAACCCCAACCAGTTCGAAGGGGTCCAGAGCCAGATCAGCGGCATGGACGGCGTCAACTCGGTGGTCAGCATGCGCGACCTCCTCGCCCCGCTCTTCGAGGTGCTCTCCAAGCTCCGGTGGGCCGCGCTCGGGACGTCCTTGCTCCTGATCGTCGCCGCCGTCCTCCAGGTCTCCAACACGATCCGGATGACCGCGTACGCCCGTCGTCGCGAGATCGGCATCATGCGCCTCGTCGGTGCGTCGTCCTGGCACATCCAGCTGCCCTTCCTCCTGGAGTCGCTGGTCGCCGCGGTGATCTCGGCCGTGCTGGCGTGCGCCGGCCTGGCGGCGTTCATGCACTTCGTCGTGTACGGGTTCCTCCGTGACCGGCTCGCCGGTCTCACCACCTGGGTGCGCTGGGAGGAGGCGCTCACGGTCATGGGATACACGACCGTACTGGCGCTGCTGCTGGCCCTGGTGCCGACGGTCGTGATGACGCGCCGCTACCTGAAGGTCTAACCGAGTCGTTGGCCTCGACCAACGGTTGCGGCACGCCCGGGCGCGTCGAAATGCGCGGAAGGTCCCGAATGACGGGCTAGCGTCACCCACGGAACTTCCCCGACCAGAGGCAGGCCCGTGGTGCGACTCGTCATTCCCCGGCGTGCCGGCACGCGCGTCCGCACCGCCCTCGTGCTCTGCCTGCTGATCGCGCTGACCGGAGCGGCTGCGAGCCCGACGCTGGGTGACGACAAGGACGACCTCAAGAACCGCCGCAACCAGGTCCAGTCGGAGATCTCGGGAGCCCAGGCCGAGCTCGACCAGTCGAGCGCCCAGCTCGCCGCCGCGACCCGGACGCTGCAGAGCTCTCAGGTGAGCCTGTCGTCGGCGCAGACGTCCCTGGCGACCACGCGGGTCCAGCTCGCGGCGGCCCAGGCACGTGATGCCGCGATGCAGGCAGCGCTCCTCAAGGCGCAGGCCGAGCTGGTCGTCGCCAAGAAGGACGCGAAGAGGGGACGCCGGAGCCAGCGCCGGGCCTCCCGTGTGGTCGAGCGGATGACCGTCGAGTCCCTGCAGGGCGGGTCGCCCAGCCTGCGGGCGTTCTCTGCCCTGGTCAACGGCGTCGATCCGGCGGCGTACGGCAAGCAGGTCAGCCTCGACCAGGCCGTCACCGACGCCCGCCTCGCCAAGGTTGACACGCTCGAGGCGACCAGCATCGTCCTCGACCTGCACCGCGAGAAGGTCCAGAAGCTTCGCGACGAGGTCAAGGTCAAGCGCGAGGAGGCAGCCGAGAACCTCGCGACGCAGCAGCGGCTCGAGAAGGATGCGCGCGAGCAGGAGGCCGAGGTCGCCCAGCTCGTCCAGGCCAACGCGGTCGCCCAGACCACCGCGCAGCAGGCCCGATCCTCTGACGCCGCCCAGCTCGCCGCCCTGGAGTCCGAACGCTCCTCGATCTCGGGGAGGCTGAAGGCGATCGCTGCCGCGGAGCGCGCCGCACTGGCCCGGGCGGAGGCGCGCGAGCGGGCGCGGCAGCGCAAGGAGGCACAGAAGAAGCGCGACGGCTCCGGTGGTGGTGGGAATGGCGGCGGCTCGGCGTCCGGCAACTCCGGCAACTCCGGCAACTCTGGTGGCGGCGGGGGCGGCGGCGGTGGTGGCGGCTCGTCCTCGGGCAACCCCCTCTCGTACCCCGTGAGCGCCCCCATCACGTCCTCGTACGGCATGCGCTTCCACCCGGTCCTGCACTACTGGAAGCTGCACGACGGGACCGACTTCGGCGCTGCCTGCGGGACGCCTGTGAGAGCGGCGGCCGGGGGGCGGGTCGTGGACCGCTACTTCAACGCCGGCTACGGCAACCGCGTCATCATCGCCCACGGTCAGAACCGCGGCTACAGCGTCGCCACGACGTACAACCACCTGTCGCGGTTCTCGGCGCGGCCCGGCGAGCGCGTCCAGCGTGGAGAGGTCATCGGCTATGTCGGGTCGACGGGCTACTCGACCGGGTGCCACCTGCACTTCATGGTGCTGCTGGACGGTGACACCACCAATCCCATGAAGTGGCTCTGACGGCGGGGGCGGTTCTCGATCAGCGCCGCCGGCGACGGTCGGTGAGCAGATCGACGAGCCCGAGGACCAGCGCGCCGACGACGAAGGCCACCGTGGTCCGCAGGGCGAGGGTCATCGACGCCACGTAGTCGCCGTCGGTGCTCTCGAGCTGGCTGAAGAACTGCGCGAGCACCAGCGCGACCCCGATCGCGCTGCCGACGCGCTGCGCCGTCTGGAGCATGCCGCCCCCGGCACCGGCGTGACGGACGTCGACCTCCGACAACGTGATCGTGACGTTGGGGGAGATCACCAGTCCGCCGCCGAACCCGGCGACGATCAGCAGCGGAGCGAGCCACAGTCCGACACGGTCGTCGAGGTGGGGGACGAGAAGGTCGACGCCGACCAGCCCGACGATGACGAGGACCAGACCGCTCACCACGAGCGCTCGGCCGTAGCGGTTGACGAGCCGACCACCCAGCCACGCCGCGACCGCCGACCCTAGCGCGAACGGCATCTGGGTGAGGCCGGCCTCGAAGGCGGTGTAGCCGAGGCCGTTCTGCAGATACAGCGTGAGGACGAGGAAGATCGACGTGAAGCCGGCGAAGTAGAGGGTGCCGAGCCCGAGGCCGAGCATGTACGACCGGATCCGTACGAGCGAGAGGTCGACCAGCGTCGCCCGGCCGGAGCGCGCCCACCAGCGCTCCCACGCGGCGAACGCGCCGAGCAGCGCGAGGGCGACTCCGACGACCCACCACGGGCGTGAGGAGAGCGACTCGCCCCGCGTCCCCTCCACGAGCGGCAGGAGCACGAGGAAGGTGGCGGCACCGAACAGGAGGACGCCGACGGGGTCGAGCGACTCCCGAGGCCCCGGCTCGGAGCGGGGGAGCCAGCGCAGGGCGAGGACCAACGCCACGATGCCGACGGGGACGTTGACGAAGAAGACGTACCGCCACCCGTGCTCGGCGCCGCCGAGGGTGACGAGCACGCCACCGAGCAGAGGTCCGACCGCGGTCGAGATGCCGACCGTCGCACCGAACAGGCCGAACGCGCGGGCCCGCTCGTCCCC
>NZ_JARBCJ010000221.1:0-5002 GCF_028803055.1 Mumia sp. | reverse complement strand
GGGCCCTCTCAGTTGCGCTGCGGTCGGCGGGCGGTCACGCCCGAGGACGTCAGCCGACGAACGCGTCGAGCTCCTTGAGCAGCAGGCTCTTGGGCTTGGCGCCGATGATCGACTGCACGATCTCGCCGTTCTGGTAGACGTTGAGCGTCGGGATCGAGGTCACGCGGTACGACGCGGGCGTCTGAGGGTTCTCGTCGACGTTCATCTTGACGATGGTGATCTTGTCACCGTGCTCTGCGGCGATCTCCTCGAGGATCGGGGAGACCTGGCGGCACGGCCCGCACCACTCAGCCCAGAAGTCGACGAGCACGGGCTTGTCGGAGCCCAGGACGGTGGTCTGGAACTCGGCGTCGGTGACGGCCTGGATGTTGCCCACAGTGGCTACCCCTTCGGTTGGCGGTACGGCGTCCATCAATGTGTCTTCTGCAACACCCGGGGGTGTCGCGGGATTCCGAGCACCTGATCGGGCGATCAGCTGGTCACGAGATCGGCGTGCTCGAGGTCTGCGATGTAGCGCTCGGCGTCGAGGGCGGCCGAGCAGCCGGTGCCGGCAGCGGTGATCGCCTGCCGGTAGGTGTGGTCGACGAGGTCACCCGAGGCGAAGACTCCGGGGACGTTGGTGCGGGTCGACCCGGGCTGCACGAGGACGTACCCCTCGGCGTCGAGGTCGACCTGACCCTTGAGGAGCTCCGACCGCGGGTCGTGACCGACCGCGATGAACAGGCCGGTCGCCGGAAGGAAGCGCTCCTCGCCCGTCACGGTGTCCTCGAGGACGACGCCCTCGAGCGACAGCTCCCCTCGGATCTCCTTGACCCGCGAGTTCCAGGCGAACTCGATCTTGTCGTTCTTGAACGCCCGCTCCTGCATGATCTTGCTTGCGCGCAGCTCCTCGCGGCGGTGGACGAGGGTGACCTTGTCGGCGAAGCGGGTCAGGAAGGTGGCCTCCTCGACAGCGGAGTCACCGCCGCCCACGACCACGATCTCCTGCTTGCGGAAGAAGAAGCCGTCACAGGTCGCACACCAGCTGACGCCGCGGCCGGACAGCCGGTCCTCCCCGTCGACGCCCAGCTTGCGGTAGCCGGAGCCCATGGCGAGGATGACCGCCCGGGCATGGTGCTCGCTGGTCGCGGTACGGACGATCTTGACCGCGCCCGTCAGGTCGACCTCGACGACGTCGTCGGCCACCAGCTCGGCGCCGAAACGCTCAGACTGCTGGCGGAGGTTGTCCATCAACGCCGGACCCTCGATGCCCTCGGGGAAGCCCGGGAAGTTCTCGACGTCGGTCGTGTTCATGAGGGCACCACCGGCCGTGACGGACCCTTCGAAGACCAACGGCGCGAGGTTCGCGCGTGCGGTGTAGATCGCTGCCGTGTAACCGGCAGGACCCGAGCCGATGATGATCACGTTGCGTACGTCAGTGGACATGCTCCGCCTTCGGTGTCAAGAACAGTACGGTTTGGGGCCGTACCCTCACAACGCATCCTAGGTCCGGACCATTCCTGGACGACGACGCGGCCGTCCGGGGCGCCGCGGCTACTCCAGCCCTTGGACGGTGAGCTCCGAGACGGCACCCTCGTAGATGTCCGACTCGCGTTCGGGGAGCCGTGTGAGCCAGATCAGGAGGTAGCGGGTCGAGACCGCCTGCGAGAGGGACACGGATGCGCCGCTGGGCGCGTCGGAGTAGCCACCGATGCGCTCCATCTGCCCGGTCCCGGTGGGAGGACGCTTGCGGCCAGGTGCGGCATAGACACGGAACGAGGTGGGCGACGCGCCGAAGTCGACCTGGATCGCCGTGACGTCACGGAAGCGGCCGAGGTCGACGAGCAGCCCGACACCGTCCTTGAGCCCACCGAGGTCGTTGCGCCGGTAGTACTCACGGGTGGTCCACGCGGTCGAGGAATCGCCGTCGACCGCGAGCTCCGCCTGGCCGGGGTTCTCGTCGCCGTCGCCGTCGGGCGGCGGATCGAACGAGACCACGTCCTTCACGCCGAAGTCCACGATCGAGCGGCTGACCTCGGGGACCTCCCCGCTGCCGCTCGGAGACTGCGCGGACGGCGCCGAGACACGACCCAGGATGAACGTCACCGCAGCGGCCAGGACCACCATGACGACCAGCGCGAGCCAGATGAGCTTGCGCTCGCCCTTCGCCGAGCGTCGAACCTTCGAGAACCCGCGTTCCATCGGCGTCGGCGGGGTGGGTGCGAAAGCAGCCGGACGAGGCTTCGGCGGGTTGACCGCCGGCGGGGGCTCGGAGAGCGCGGAGCGTACGGGGTCGTGACGGTACAGATCCGGCGAGGAGGCGCCGGTCGCCTCGGGATCGGCCGGATCGTCGTCGCCGGTCATGGCCAGCTCGAGCGCGACGTCACGAGCGGTCCGCAGCGGTGGTCGGTGGTGGCGAGGAGGCCGACCGAGGATCCTGTCGCACACGGTGTCGACGTCGTGCGACACGCCGGCACGGACCTGCCGCGGCCGCAGGAGCCGACCGTGCTCGCGTGGTGCGGGAGCGAGCAGCTCGTCCTCACCCGGGTAGCGACCGGTGAGGCAGGCGTAGAGGATCTTGCCCAGCGCCTCGACGTCGAGCTGCTCGGCGTAGCCGACGTCGGCGTCGTCGACGTCGTGGTGAGCCGACCGGAGTGCGTGGTCGGTCGAGAGACCGATGATGCGGATGCCGCCGTTGTCCTTCAGCAGCACCGTCGCTGGGCGGAGGTGACGGTGGTAGACGCCGGCCTCGTGGGCGTCGGCGAAGGCGTCGGCGAGCTCAAGAACCACGTGGGTCGAACGCGCGTTGGTGAGCGTGGAGGGCCCGAGGACGTGGTCGAGAGAGACGGCGCGCGCCCACTCGCGGATCAGGTAGGTATGGCCGTGGTCACCCTCGACGATGTCCAGCACCCGCAGGAAGCGCGGGTCCGAGACTGCGGTCGAGCGCCCTGCGGCGATGACGAAGGCCGTGGCGCGCCGGTCGTCGGCCCGGACCGCCTGGATGCCGACGGCGCGGTCGAGGACAGTGTCGTAGGCCTTCCACGTCACCGCACCCCCCGACTCCTTGATGAGGTCGTCGAGGCGGTAGCGCCCAGACAGCAGGAGGCCCGAGCTGAGTGCCGCGGTCTGGTCCACACCTCATGTTATCCGGGGAGCAGCCGGTCGTCCGTCAGCGGCGCAGAACCGTTCGGACGACCGCCGTGACCTCACGGATCCGCAGCAGCCACGCCAGCGCGAGATAGACGCCGGCCCCGATCCCGCCGACGCCGACCAGCGCCAGGAGCGCGTCGATCTTGCCCACGCTGTCCAGGCCGAGCGGCTCCAGGAGGAAGGCGGACAGCATCAGCATGACCGCCATCGTCACGACGCAGGCGGCCACGAGCCGCAGGAGGTAGACGAGCGAGGGTACGTCGAGGACGGGCCCGATGCGCGTCGACAAGACGGTGATGGACAGCAGTGAACCCACCAGGTACGCCCCCCCGTACGCCACCGCGAGCGTGGGCGCGATCGCGCTGGGCTCCACCTGGGACGCGAGCGTGACCGCGAGCCCGATGTTGACCGTCGCCAGCACGATCTGGATGAAGAACGGCGTGCGGGTGTCCTCGAGCGCGTAGAAGCCGCGAAGGCTCATGTAGTGCAGCGAGAAGAAGATGATCGCCGGGGCGAACGCGGCGATCGTGGTGCTGATCGTCTCGGTGTTGCCCTCCATCGAGCCCCAGGAGCCGACAACGGTGCCGAGCGGTCCGGAGAGCGCGAAGACGGCGACGGCGATCGGCGCGAGGAGTGCCAGCACCGATCGGATGTTGTTCTGGACCTCGTTCCTCATCTGGCGCAGGTCGCCCTCGGCGGCGAGCCGTGAGATGAGCGGCATGGTCGCGGTGACGAGCGAGACGGTGATCACCCCGTGCGGGACCTGGGTGATGAGGAAGGCGCTCGCGTAGACCGTCGTCCCCGCGGGATCAGGGTTGCCGTCGGTGATCGCGAGGAGGCCGGCGCTGGTGCCGATGCGGGTGATGACCACGAACATCACCTGGTTGACCAGGATGAAGCCGAGCGTCCACGCGCCGAGCTTGAGCGTGTGGCCCAGCCCGACCCCACGGAAGTCGAACCGCGGACGGTAGTGGAAGCCGGCGGCTCGCAGGTAGGGGAGCAGCACGAGGGCCTGGGCCGCGATCCCGACCGTCGAGCCGACGCCGAGCAGCAGCTCCTGCGGTCCGGTGAAACCGCCCGAGCCGTTGCTCTCGCCGTACAGCACGATGTAGGTGACGAGGATGGCGCAGGAGATCAGGTTGTTGACGATCGGCGCCCACATCATCGGCCCGAAGCGGCCCCGGGAGTTGAGGATCTGGCCGACGAGGACGAAGGCGCCGTAGAAGAAGATCTGCGGGAGGCAGTAGCGCATCAACGCGTACGCCGACGACAGCGCGTCCTCGTTGCCGGGGTCGAACAGGCGGCTGTCGAAGACGACCCTCACGAGCAGAGGCGCCGCGATGACGAGCACGACGGTCGAGATGCCGAGGACGAGCAGGCCGAGCGTGATGATCCGCTGGGCGTACGCCTCGCCGCCATCGCTGTCGTTCTTCATCGCCCGCACCAGCTGCGGGACCAGGACGACGTTGAACACGCCCCCCGCGAGCAGGACGTAGAGCGCGTTGGGGATCGTGTTGGCGCCGGTGAAGATGTCGGCGTTCAGGCTCGCGCCGATCGCGGCGAAGATCAGCGCAGACCGGACGAATCCCGACAGCCGGGAGACGAGGGTGCCCGCGGCCATCAGGACGCTGGCCGACAGCAGACCGGTCGACGTACGGCGCACGGCCTCGGCGACGGCGTCGCTCGTCTCGTCGACCTCCTCGGTCGCCTCGACCGCCTCGGCGGCGAGGGGGGCCTCGCGAGCGGTGACAAGGGCGACGGGGGTGACGCGGCGCTTCTCGCGACGGGCGCGGCGGTGCTTGCTCATGCGTCCGGCTCCCGCGCCGGGCGTGTCGGGACGGTGGCGGTCTCGGACGGAGTCTCAGGAGTCCCG
>NZ_JARBCJ010000220.1:0-5090 GCF_028803055.1 Mumia sp. | reverse complement strand
GAACGTCCGGCCGAGGGCGCGGGCGACCGACTCGCCGAGCGAGGTCTTGCCGACTCCCGGCGGTCCGGCGAGCACCATCACGGCACCGGACCCTCGTCCACCGACGACCTGCAGACCGCGCTGCGCACGACGCGACCGCACGGCGAGGTACTCGACGATCCGGTCCTTGACGTCGTCCAGGCCGTGGTGGTCGGCGTCGAGCACCGCACGAGCCGCCTCGACGTCGTCGTTGTCGTCGGTCTTCACGCTCCACGGGATCTCGAGGACCGTGTCGAGCCAGGTACGGATGTAGCCGGTCTCCGGGTTCTGCTCCGAGGACCGCTCCAGCTTGTCGACCTCACGCAGCGCGGCCGTACGGACGCCGTCGGGCAGGTCGGCCGCCTCGACACGCTCGCGGTACGAGTCGGCGCCGTCGGGCTCGTCCTCGCCGAGCTCCTTGCGGATCGCGGCGAGCTGCTGGCGCAGCAGGAACTCGCGCTGCGTCTTGTCCATGCCCTCGCGGACGTCCTCGGCGATCTTCTCGGCCACGTCGGCCTCGGCGATGGTGGCCTTGGTCCACGCGAGCAGCACCTCGAGGCGCTCGGCCGTGTCCGGCGTCTCGAGCAGCTGGCGCTTCTGGACGTCGGTGAAGTAGGGGGCGTAGCCGGCCATGTCGGCCAGCGCCGACGGGTCGGTGACCTTGTTGACCATGTCGACGACCTGCCAGGCGTCACGGCGCTGCAGGTTGGCGATCACGAGCGACTTGTACTCCTTGGCGAGCTCGGGGATGCGCTCGTCGTCGAGATTCTCGTCGACCTCCTCGGCCTCCACCCAGAGGGCGGCACCGGGGCCGGTCACGCCGGTGCCGATCCGGGCACGGCGCTCCGCCTTGAGGACGGCGGCGGACTCGCCGGACTGCGTACGGCCGGTCTGCAGGATCTCGGCCACGACACCGAACGAGGCGTAGCGGTCCTCGAGCCGGGGAGCGACCAGGAGTCGGTCGCCGGAGCTGGCGCGCGCGGCGTCGACCGCGGCGCGGGCAGCCTCGTCGAGCTCGATCGGCACCACCATCCCAGGGAGGAGGACGGGCTCGGTCAGGAACAGGACGGGCAGCTGCTGGGGGGTGCGTGGCTCAGTCATGAGCAACCTTTCAAAGTTGAGCGTGCCCTACTCAACCTCGCGTCGGCACGGGGTGTTCCCGTCCCGCGCGCCACGACGTTCGCCCCGCGCGAACAAGCGCGCGAACGCGGCGGAAGGCGACTGCGCCCTAGGCTCGGCGCATGACCTCAGAGGAACCGGCACCCGCTCAGCGCGAGCCGGGCCGCGGCGCCCCCGGCGCCGCACGGACGTCGATCCTGCAGTCGGCCCGTGCCGAGTTCGCGCGCGTCGGGTACGGCGCGGCGACCGTCCGTGCGATCGCCCGCGGCGCGTCCGTGGACCCGGCGCTCGTGATCCACTACTTCGGCAGCAAGGAAAACCTGTTCGCCGCCACCATCGCCGACGCCGGCTTCGTCGCCGACCAGGTCCGAGCGGCCGTCGACGGTCCGTCGGAGGCCTTCAGCGAGCGGTTCGCCCGCGCCTACTTCGGCGCCTGGGAGCACCCGGACACCTCCCTGGTCCTGCACAGCGTCGTGCGCTCCGCAGCGAGCTCGGCGACCGCGGCCCGAGTCGTCAGGACGACCATCGAGAGCGCACTGTCCGTGGACGGGACGTCGCACTGGGCCCCCGAACGCCTCAACCTGCTGGGAGCGCAGGTCTTCGGGATCGCGATGGCGCGCTACGTCCTCGGCACCGAGCCGCTCGCCTCGATGCCCCTGGAGGACCTGGTCGCGGCGGTCTCCCCACCGCTCCAGGCTCTCCTGAACGGCTAACCAGGCATCTGACCTGGTTCAACACCTGTTGAGGATCTGACGAACCTGTCGTAACGTGTCGTGGGTGAGAGCCATGATCATCAAGGAGTTCCGCGAGCTCGTCCGGGACCACCGGACCCTTGCGCTGCTGGTCGCGATGCCGCTGCTGCTGCTCGTCGTCTTCGGCTACGCGGCCAACTTCTCCGTCGACAGGGTCGACACCGCTGTCGTCGGGCCCGAGGCAGAGCAGGTCGCCGGCACCTTGCCGGGCTTCTTCGACGTCTCGACGACGGAGCCGTCGGAGGGCGAGGACGATGCGCGGGACCTCCTGCGCGACGACATCGTCGACGTGGCGCTGGTGACCGGCGCGGGCGGCACCCGAGCGCTCGTCGACGGCTCGAACCTGTTCGCCGCCCAGTCCGCGGTGGCCGCGCTCAAGACCTCGGGCCAGGGAATGACGGTCGAGGTCCTCTACAACCCCGACCTGAAGACGTCGTGGGTCATGATCCCGGCGATCATCGGACTGATCCTGACGTTCATCGGCACGATCATCACGAGCATCGGACTGGTCCGCGAGCGCGAAGCAGGCACGCTGGAGCAGCTGGCCGTGATGCCGATCCGTCCGAGCACCGTCATCCTCGGGAAGGTCACCCCGTACTTCGTCCTCGCCGCGCTCGACATGGCGGTCGTCACCGTCCTCGGGATGCTGCTCTTCGACGTCCCGTTCAACGGGCACGTCCTCACCTTCGCCCTGGGCGCGGTGCTCTTCCTGCTGGTGGTCCTCGGGATCGGCATCTTCATCTCGACGATCTCCCAGACCGCGGGCCAGGCGATCCAGAGCGCGTTCTTCGTGCTGCTTCCCCAGATCCTGCTGTCGGGGATGATCTTCCCGCTCGAGGCGATGGCAGCCGGCGTCAGGTGGATCGGCTACCTGCTGCCGCTCACGTACTTCACGATGATCTCGCAGGGCGTCATGCTGCGCGGCGCACCGATCACTGCCCTGTGGTTGCCCCTGGTGGTCCTGGCCGTCATGGCACTGGTCGTGTTCACCGCGGCCACGCTGCGCTTCCGTCGAGACCTCGCACCCGAGCGCAAGGTCAAGGACCAACCCCGGTCCACCGACCGTTCCCGGAGCCCGGCATGACGTACGGATTGGACTCGGTCGACGTGTCGTTCGGAGGCGTGCCGGCCCTGCACGGCGTCACGGTGGAGATTCCCGCGGGCGAGGTCGTCGCGATCGTCGGGGGCGACGGTGCCGGCAAGACGACGCTGCTCCGCACGTTGGTACGCGAGGTGGCGCCCGAGGCCGGCGAGGTCGACGCACCGCCAAAGGCGGAGATCGGCTTCCTGCCCGCCTCGTCCGGCAGCTGGGCCGCCCTGACCGTGACGCAGAACCTCGACTTCGCCGGCGGCGCGTACGGCGTCCGTGGCGCGGAGCTCGACGAGCGACGGACGACCCTGCTCACCGCGGCGGGGCTGAGTCAGGCCGCCGACCGGCTCGCCTCCCAGCTGTCCGGCGGCATGCGGCGCAAGCTCGGCGTGTGCATGGCGATCGTCCACCGCCCGCGGCTGCTGGTCCTCGACGAACCCAGCACCGGCGTCGACCCGGTCAGCCGCGTCGACCTCTGGCGGATGGTCTCCGAGACAGCGGCGGCGGGCTCGGCGGTGGTGATGTCCACGACGTACCTCGACGAGGCCGAGCGGGCGAGCCGTCTGGTCGTCCTCGACGCGGGACACATACTCGTCCAGGGCTCGTACGACGAGGTCCGCGCCGGTTTCCAGGGGACGGTGACCCGGGCCGACCCCAGCGTCCGCCCCGAGTGGTCATGGCGGCGAGGCCGGGAGCGGCACGAGTACTGGCCCGACGGTGACGCCCCTCCTCACCTGCCGGTCGTCGAGCCCGATCTCGAGGACATCGTGATCGCGCTCTCGCTGGTACGTCGCGCCGACCGCGGAGCAGCGGCATGACCGCCACGGTGCTCGAAGCGCGTTCGGTCACGAGGCGGTTCGGGTCGTTCACGGCCGTGGACGACGTGACCATGGACGTGGCGCCGGGGGAGGTCGTGGGACTGCTGGGGGCGAACGGCGCCGGCAAGACGACGCTGATGCGGATGCTCCTCGGACTGCTCCCCACGACGGAGGGAACCGTCCAGATGCTCGGCGGACCTCCTCGTCGCGAGCGGCGTCGTCGGCTCGGCTACGTCCCTCAGAACCTCGGGCTGTACCGCGACCTCACGCTGACCGAGAACCTCGCCTTCGTCGCCGACGCGTACGGCACCACCGTCCCGGTCCTGCCCGACGGCATCTCCCGGTACGCCGACGAGCTCGTCGCCGACATGCCCCTCGGCGCTCAGCGTCAGGGCGCCTTCGTCGCCGCGTTGTCGCACCAGCCGGAGGCGGTGCTGCTCGACGAGCCGACCTCGGGCGTCGACGCACTCGCGCGGGCCACGTTGTGGGACACCATCCGGGCACAGGCCGACCGAGGTGTGGGGGTCTTGATCACCACGCACTACATGCAGGAGGCGCAGCAGTGCGACCGGCTGCTGCTGATGTCGCAGGGCAGGCTCGTCGCACAGGGCAGCGAGACCGACATCATCGGACCCACCCGCGCCCTCGTCGTACGGACCGACGACTGGGCCGCCGCGTTCTCCGCGCTCAACGACGCCGGGGCCGCGGTGATCCTGGACGGACGCACCGTACGCGTCGCCGATGCCGGACGCGACGAGATCACCCGGATCCTCACCGCCGCACGCGTCGACGCGTCGGTCGAGCCCGTACCCGCAACCATCGAGGAACGCATGCTCGTCCTCGCTCGCGAGGCGCGCTAACGCGCCCTCACTCGCGGACGGCAGGCCGGTCCGCGCGCTTCACGGGCGGCGGGAGCTCGACCCGGGGCCACTCCTCTGGCCGACCGAACATCACGCGGATCGACTCGAACCCCTTGTGGCGCTGCGCCTTCGCGTAGTCGGAGTACGCCCGCTGGTCGGCCTTGGTGAGGTTGACGTTGTCGGTGAACGGCGTGAGGAGCGCGCGTGGATAGAGGCGCTTGGTCCTGACCACGTTGATCTGGACGCCGATCATCGCCATCACCGCACCGATGTAGATCAGCCCCATCATCCCGAGGACGACGGCGAAGATCTGGTTGAGGTTGCTCGATCGCCCGATCACGTTCTGGACGTACGCCGTCCCGGCCAGCTGCAGGCCCTGCCACATGACCGCGACCGCGAAGGCGCCCGGAGCCGCCGACCGGAAGCTGTGCTT
>NZ_JARBCJ010000021.1:0-27415 GCF_028803055.1 Mumia sp. | reverse complement strand
CTCCAGCTTCGGCGTGGTCACCACGTACGCCCCCGTGTCGTCGACGGCCACCATCGAGATGGTCTTCTCGCTGGGGTCGAACACCTCGACCGAGGTCACGAGCACGATGCGGGGTCCACGCGCGCGCAACGCGTCGACGGCCGCCAGCAGCGCATCGAGGGAGCCGACCTCGGCGCCGGTCAGCAGCTCGAGCTCGAACTGGTTGGGCGTGGTGATGTCGGCTGCGGGGACGATCCGGTCGCGCATCAGCTCCGCGATGCCCGGTCGCACGTAGACGCCGCGTCCGCGGTCGCCGATCACCGGGTCCGCGCAGTAGACGGCACGTGGGCTGGCCGCCTTGACCTGCGCGACGGCATCGAGGATGACCTCGGCGATCTCAGGCGCCCCCTGGTAGCCGGAGAGGACCGCGTCGAGGGAGGGGAACACTCCCCGCTCGGCGACACCGGTGATGACGTCGGCGACCTGGGACGCCTCGAAGACGGTGCCACGCCAGACGCCGTAGCCGGAGTGGTTGGAGAACGCGACCGTGTTGACCGGCCATGTATCGACGCCGAGGCGCTGGAGCGGGAAGACGGCCGAGCTGTTGCCTGCGTGGCCGTACGCGACGGAGGACTGGATCGAGAGCACCTGCACGAAGCACAGCGTACGACCTGTCGAGCCGACGGGCGGTGCCGACCGACTCTCCACCGACGAGGCCGGGCGGCCTGCGGCGTACGGACGTCAGCGTGCGCGCAGCATCTCCGCGACGAGGAAGGCCAGCTCGAGGGACTGGGCACGGTTGAGGCGCGGGTCGCAGAGCGTCTCGTAACGGTGCGTGAGGTCTGCCGCGACGAGCTTGCCGCCACCACCGACGCACTCGGTCACGTCGTCACCGGTGAGCTCGACGTGGACGCCGCCCGGCCAGGTCCCGAGCGCCCGGTGCACCTCGAAGAAGCCGCGCACCTCGTCGATCACGTCGTCGAACTCGCGCGTCTTGTAGCCGTTGTCCGTGGCGAAGGTGTTGCCGTGCATCGGGTCGCTGATCCACGCGACCTGGACGCCGGCGGCGTGGACCTTCTCCACGAGCACGGGCAGCAGGTCGCGGATCCGGTCGGCACCGAAGCGGGTCACGAAGGTCAGCTTGCCGGGGATGTTCTCCGGGTTGAGCTTGTGCGCGTACGCGAGGGCGTCGTCGGGCGACGTCGTCGGGCCGAGCTTGATGCCGACCGGGTTGGCGATCCTGCTGAGGAGCTCGACGTGCGCCCCGTCGAGCTGGCGGGTCCGCTCGCCGATCCACAGGAAGTGCCCGGAGACGTCGTAGAGGTGACCGGTGCGCGAGTCGACGCGGGTGAGCGCCTGCTCGTACTCCAGGAGGAGCGCCTCGTGGGACGAGTAGAAGTCGACGGTGTGGAACTCGTCGGGGTCGACCCCGATCGCGTCCATGAAGGCGAGCGCCTTGTCGATCTCGTTGCCGATCGTCTCGTACTTGGTGCCCACCGGGCTGTTGCGGACGAAGTCGGAGTTCCAGGCGTGCATCTTGCGCAGGTCGGCGTAGCCGCCCTGGGTGAAGGCGCGGGCGAGGTTCAGGGTGGCGGCCGACGCGTGGTAGACCTCGAGCAGACGCTGCGGGTCGTGGGCCCGCGCCTCGGGCGTGAACTCGAAGCCGTTGACCGCGTCGCCGCGGTAGGCCGGCAGCGTCACACCGTCGCGGGTCTCGGTGTCGCTCGAGCGCGGCTTGGCGTACTGCCCGGCGATCCTCCCGATCTTGACGACCGGCACGCTCGCGGCATAGGTGAGCACGACGGCCATCGACAGCAGGACGCGCAGCTTGTTGCGGATGTTGTCGGCGTTGACGCCGTCGAAGGTCTCGGCGCAGTCACCACCCTGCAGCACGAACGCCTCACCGCGCGCCACGGCGCCCAGCTTGTCGCGCAGCTGGTCGGCCTCGCCGGCGAACACCAGCGGCGGCATCCCCCGCAGTCGCTGCACCGCGGCGTCACGGGCCGCGGGGTCAGCGTACGTCGGCTGCTGCGCGGGGCCCATGGCGCGCAGGGCTTCGAGGCTCGGGATGCTCACGATCCCAGGGTACGACGCCCCGCGCACGGGGCTCTCCCGGTCCCGGTCGGCGGGACGAGCCGTCAGCCGAGCAGCGCCGCCACCTCGGCATACCGCTCGGGCGACACGGTCTTGAGCTGCCCCACCGCGTCGGCCAGCGGAACCCGGGTGATGTCGTCACCCCGCAGGGCGACCATCGAGCCCCATGCCCCGTCGACGACCGCCTCGACGGCGTGAAGTCCGTAGCGGGTCCCGAGGCTGCGGTCGTACGCCGTCGGCGTGCCGCCGCGCTGCACGTGCCCGAGCACCGCGGCCCGGGTGCTGGGGTCTTGCGCCCGCGCGAACTCGGCGGCCAGCCAGTCACCGACGCCACCGAGCTGGGTGTGTCCGAACGCATCGGTGCCGGCGTTGGCGAGCACCTCGGCACCATCCTCGGGGACCGCGCCCTCAGCGACGACGACGATGGGAGCACGTCCCCTCGCGACGACGCGGGCGCACCGCTCGAGGACATCGTCGACGACGACCGGCTGCTCCGGGATCAGGATGTCGTCGGCGCCACCGGCGAGACCGGCGCGCAGCGCGATCCAGCCCGCGTGCCGTCCCATCACCTCGAGGACGATCGGACGGTGGTGGGACTCGGCGGTGGTGCGAAGCCGGTCCACGGCCTCGGTCGCGATCACGACGGCGGTGTCGTGACCGAGCGTGATGTCGGTCGCGGAGAGGTCGTTGTCGATCGTCTTGGGCACTCCGACGACGGCGACGCCCTCGTCGGCGAGGGCGTGCGCCACCCCCAGGGTGTCCTCGCCCCCGATCGCGATGAGCGCGTCGCAGCCGGCGGAGTCGAGTCCTGCGCGCACCCTCGCGATCCCGTCGTCCATGGCGACCGGGTTCGTGCGCGAGGATCCGAGCATCGTGCCGCCGCGGTCGAGCAGGTCGGCGACGTCGTCCCAGCCGAGCGGGCGGGTGTCGACGTCGATCGGCCCCCGCCAGCCGTCACGGAAGCCGACGATCTCCATCGACGACTCCGACCGGGCACGGCCGACGATCGCTCTGAGGGCCGCGTTGAGACCGGGGCAGTCTCCGCCACCGGTCAGCACTCCGACTCGCATGTGACTCCCCTTCCAGCGTCAGCGGCGGTGTGGTGGCTACTCGTCGAGCCCGCGCTCGATCGCGTAGCGGACCAGCTCGACCCGGTTGTGCAGCTGGAGCTTGCGCAAGGTGTTCTGGACGTGGTTCTGGACCGTACGGTGGCTCAGCACCAGGCGTTCGGCGATCTGCTTGTAGGTCAGACCCTTGGCGACGAGGCGCAGCACCTCGGTCTCCCGCTCGGTCAGGCGGGGCGCGTCCGGCTCGTCGGTCGGGGGTGCCTCCGACAGCCGGCGGTACTCGCCGAGCACGAGGCCCGCGAGCCCGGGCGTGAAGACCGATTCTCCACGAGCCACCGCCTGGACCGCGTCCAGCAGCGCCTCGCGTGACGCCGACTTGACGAGGTAGCCGCTCGCACCGGCCTTCACGGCGTCGAGGACGTCCTGCTGCTCGCCGGAGGCGCTCAGGACGAGGACCTTGGTGTCGAGCCCGCGCTGGGTCAGCGTCGCGGTCACCTCGACGCCGTCGGGAGCGGGGATGTTGAGGTCGAGCAGGAGGACCTCCGGCCGCGTGGCGAGCACCCGGTTGATCGCGTCGACGCCGTTGGCCGCGGTCGCGACCACGTCGAGGCCGGCCTCGGTCAGATCACGCGCGACGCCCTCCCGCCACAACGGGTGGTCGTCCACGACCATCACTCGCACCATGGGCCGCACCCTATCGCGCGCCTGTGGGCCACGACACACGCGTCAGGGGTACGGAGAGCTCCCACTCGCACCCCTGTCCGCCGGTGTCGACGAGGTCAGCGCTCCCGCCCAGGTCACGCAGACGTCCCTTGATCGACGTGGCGACACCCATCCGGCCCTCGGCCTCCGCCTCCTCCAGCCGTCCTGACGGGATCCCGGGTCCGTCGTCGCGCACGCTCACGACCACCCGGTCGCCGACGGTCTCGAGCAGGATCCACGTGGACGGCTCCGGCCCGCCGTGGAGCGTGGTGTTGGCGCGGCACGCCCGGATGGCAGCGACCAGCTCCTCGACGACCTCCGCCGGAAGCATGACCGGACGGCTCGGCGTCGCGACGCTCACCCGCGGCTCCGCCAGCGTGTCGAGGGCACGGCCCAGGTCGATCATCTGACCGTCGGTCGTCGGCTCGTCGCGTCCCCGGGACTGGATGAGACTCCGCAGCGCCAGCTCCTGCTCCCCCGCCAGACGCCCCAGCTCGGCGGCCTCGCCTCCGATCTCGTTGCCGCGTCGCTGGACCAGCGCGAGGATCTGGAGAACGCCGTCGTGCACCGCGCGACCGAGCCGCTCGCGCTCGCTGGCCATCGCCGCCGCACGCTCGGCCTCGACCCTGCGCACCGCCGAGACCCTCAGGGCGTGGGCGCAGAAGCCGACGAGCATGGAGGCGAGGACCATCAGGAAGATGTTGCCGACGGTGGACGAGTTGACCGTCGGACGCATGGTGACGTCGACGGTCTGCACGATGGCGGTGGCGAGCAGCCCTCCCGTGACCCCCCAGCGCACCGCCCAGCACACGACGACGGTGGTCACCCAGTAGGTGGTGAGGGTGAACGTGTGCTCGGCGAGCATCTCGGGCGTGTGGACGTACTGCGTCGAACGCAGGAGCGCCAGGGTGACCACCATGTCGACGATGAAGACCCACGTCGCGCGGTGGCGGGGCTCGTACAGCCACGTGACCACGCCCGACCAGATGACCATCACGCCGATGAGCAACCACGCTGCGACAGGATGCTCGAAGTCGCGCCAACGGGCGGCGTTGACGCCGACGGCGTAGACCAGCGTCACGGCCCGCAGGACGGTGAGGACACGGTAGAACTGGTCGTCGACCTGCTGCGCAGCGCGCGTCACGCGGTCCATGCTCGCGGCCTACGACGCCTTCGGGAGCTCGCGGGGCGGAGCGTCCGAGAGCGACTCGGGCCCTGGCCTGCGAGAGCGGGATGCGTACGTGTCGACGTACTCCTGGCCCGAGAGCCGCATGATCTCGTACATGATCTCGTCGGTGACCGCCCGAAGGATGTAGCGGTCGTCGGCCATGCCCTCGTAGCGGCTGACGTCGAGCGGCTCGCCGAACCGTACGGTCGGCCGCGTGTAGCGGCCGAAGACCTTGCCGGGGGGTGCGACGACGTTGGTGCCCCGCACTGCCACCGGGACGACGGTCACCCCGGACTCGAGCGCCAGCCGGGCGACGCCGGTGCGCCCGCGGTAGAGGCGGCCGTCGGGCGACCTCGTGCCCTCGGGATAGATCCCGCACACCTCGCCCTTGCGCAGCAGACGGAGCTGGGTGCGCAGAGCGCCCTCGGACGCACGTCCGCCGGTCCGGTCGATGGGGACCTGACCGGTGGACGAGAAGAACGTCTTCTGGAACCACCCCTTGATGCCGGGGGTGGTGAAGTATTCCGCCTTGGCGACGAAGGTGACACGCCGCGGGACGACGAGCGGCATGAACAGCCAGTCGCTGTAGGAGAGGTGGTTGCTCGCGATGATCACCGGGCCCTCAGCGGGGACGTTCTCGGCCCCGGAGGCCTCAGGCCGGAACACGAGCCGCAGCAGCGGACCGAGGAACACGAACTTGAGTAGCCAGTAGGTCACATCATCCCCTCCTTGATCAGCGAAAGCGTACAGCGCCTGACACCCTCTGCTGTACGGACGGGCGGCACTGGGCGAAGATGGGCTCATGGCCGACTCCCCTGCGCTGCACCCCCTCGCGCACCCGCTCGTCGCCGACGGAGGACCGACCGGCGTGCTGCTGCTCCACGGCTTCACCGGCTCGCCGGCGTCGATGGCTCCCTGGGGACGCCACCTTGCCGACCGGGGCTTCACCGTGCGGGTCCCCCGTCTTCCCGGCCACGGCACCACCTGGCAGGAGCTGAACCGCACCCGCTGGGACGACTGGTACGCAGAGGCCGACCGGACCCTGTCGGAGCTGCGTGGACGCTGCGAGCACGTTGCGGTCGCCGGGCTGTCGATGGGCGGCGCCCTCGCGCTTCGGCTCGCCGAGCAGCGACCCGACGACCTGGACGCCGTCGTGCTGGTCAACCCGGCCGTCACCATCGCCGACCGCCGGCTCGCCGCGCTCCCGGTGGTGCGTCACCTGGTGCCGTCGCTGGCCGGCATCGGCAACGACATCAAGAAGAGCGGCGTCGAGGAGTCCGGGTACGACCGGACCCCGCTCCACGCGCTGTGGTCGCAGACGCGGCTGTGGGCCGACGTCCGCGCCAACCTCCACAAGGTCTCGCAGCCGCTGCTGATGTTCCGGTCGGCCGAGGACCACGTCGTGGACCCGTCGTCGGGTCGCCTCATCCTCGCGGGGGTCTCCTCTGCGGTGGCGGTCGAGGTCGTCCTCACCGACAGCTACCACGTCGCCACGCTCGACAACGACGCCGAGCGCATCTGGTCGGAGTCGGCCGACTTCATCGCCCGGCACACCGCCGGCACAACGCTGGAGGGTGACCCGGCCCTGTGAGCGGCGCGACCTCCGACGACGAGGAGTTCGAGCGGATCGTCGCAGGCCTCGAGCTCTCGATGCCCGACCTCGACCCGCCTGCCGAGGAGCGTCCGACGTCCGATCCACATGACGCAACAGGCACCTCCGATCCCCGCGACGTCCTCGAACCCCAGGGCGTCTTCCAGCCGCGCTGGTCCGACCCGGTCCCCGACGAGGACGACGACGCGTGGGACGAGGAGGAGTTCGTCCCACCCGAGCCCGAGCCGATGCCGCGAGGTGACCTGTGGACCAGGGTGGCGTGGGGCGGCCTGGTCGGAGGGCCGTTGCTGCTCTTCGCCCTCGCCGTGATCGGCGCGCCGGTGCCGGGCATCATCCCCGGCGTCGCGGTGGTCGCCTTCGTGGTGGCTCTGGTGTTCCTGCTCGTCCGCCGAGGAGACCACGACCGGGGAGACGACCCCGACCACGGCGCGGTCCTCTGAGAGGTCAGTGCTCGACCGTGAACGCGTCGCGGAAGCGCTCGAGCGCGAGGTCGGAGTCAACCGAGGCCCACGCCTCCAGGGCGACGACCCCGTCGTACCCGGCCGCCGCGAGCTCACGGGCGACGTAGGACCACCGGATCTCGCCGGTGCCGGGCTCGCATCGTCCCGGAACGTCGGCGACCTGCACCTCACCGAGGTACGGGATCGATCGCCGTACGAGATCGACGAGGTTCCCCTCGCCGATCTGGGCGTGGTAGAGATCCAGGTTCATCCGGAGGTGCGGGCTGCCCACCTCCCGGACGAGCGCAAGGGTGTCGGTGGCGCGTGCGAACGGCGTCCCCGGGTGATCGACCTCGGTGTTGAGGTTCTCGAGGACGTAGGTCACGCCCTCCCCCTCGGCCAGCGCAGCGAGCCGCTCGAGGGTCCGCCGGGCGGCGAGCCACATGCCGCCCGTGACGTGCTCGACCGGCCGGACCGGGAGGCCACCGTCGCCCAGGCCGGTGCCATGGACGTTGAGGGTAGGGCAGCCGATCTCGTGCGCGAACCGGATCGACGCTGCCGCGGTCCGAAGGAGGGCGTCGGCTCCCTCGGGCGTGGTCAGGTCGCCGTGCAGGTAGCCGGTCATCGAGGTGAACCGTGCGCCGGTGGCGGCGAGCGTCGCGGCGTCCTTGTCGGTCCAGCCCCAGATCTCGACGGCGAAGCCGGCGTCGTGGATCCTCCTCACGCGTTCGAGGTGCGGCAGGTCGAGATGGACCATCTCGGCGCAGGCCGCAAGGGTGAACGTCACGCCAGGACTCCTGGGTCAACCTCGGCCCGGCCTCCGGAGCGGATCGAGGCGATGCATGCCTCGGCGATCGCGAGCGCGGCGCGGGCGTCCGCGCCGGTGACCTCGGGGGCCCGGCGCTCCTGGACGGCGGCGACCAGCTCGGCGAGCTCGGCGGCGTAGGCGTCACCCAGCAGCGCGACGTCGCTGCGGGCGGTGGCAGCACGTCGCCCGGACGCATCGTGCAGCCGCATGGACGAGGCCGCCGCGTCGCCGGCGGTCACCATCCCCGCGGAGCCCAGGACCTCCGCCCGTACGTCATAGCCGTAGGCCGCAGCAAAGCTGGCCTCCGCAGTGCCGATGGCGCCGTTGTCGTAGCGGATGACCACGACCGCCGAGTCCAGCAGCCCGGACGACTTCAGCCGGGGCGCGACGAGGGCGTCGGCGGTGGCGAGGACATCGACCGCACGAGCACCCGGATTGAGCCAGTTGAGCATGTCGAAGTCATGGATCAACGTCTGGGTGAAGATCGTCCACGGAGGCACGGCAGCAGGGTCGGGCGGTCCTTCCCCGGCGTCGCGGGTCAGCGAGCGGAGCATCCGCACCTGGCCGATGGCGCCGTCGACGACCGCGTCGTGAGCCGCGCGGAAGTCCCGGGCGAAGCGCCGGTTGAAGCCGACCTGGAACACCACGCCTGCAGCCGAGGCCGCCGCCACACCGGCGTCGATCTCGGCGATCGTCATGCCCGCCGGCTTCTCGCAGAACACGTGCTTGCCCGCCTCTGCCGCCGCGACCACCAGTGCCGAGTGCGCAGTCGAAGAGGCGGTGATGACGACCGCGTCGATGTCGTCGGCGGCTGTCACCGCCTCAGCGGTGGTCTCCCCGCGGGCTCCCAGCGGTTGCGCGAGCGCCGCCGCGGCACCCGGTCGCGGGTCGGCCACGGCGACGAGATCGGCTCCGTGCACCCTCCGGACCAACGTCTCGGCGTGGGCAGCACCGATACGACCCGCGCCGATCAGCCCGATGCGCACCCCGTTCATCAGTCTGCCCGCCGGGGGTAGAGGTCAGGACGCGGGACCGGCGTGACGGCCTGCCGCACGCCGCTCGTCAACGCGGTGACGCCGGCCTCGGCGACGAGGTTCGCGAGGTAGCCGTCCCAGGCGGTCGGCCCGTCGACGCCGCCGGCTCGCGCGGCTCGGGTCCACGCTGACAGCTCGATTCGGTAGGCGTCGGCGAAGTGGACGACGAAGTCGCTCGCGACCACGATTCCTTCCACCCCGGCGATCCTGGTGCTGACGTCGGCGCCGCGCGTCAGCGCCGCGGTCCCGCTCGTGCCGACGACCTCGCACCGCACGTCGTAGCCGTAGCCGGCGTTGACGAACACCTCGACCGTCGCGAGTGTCCCTCCGGCCATCTCCAGCGTCGCCAGCTGGGGGTCGGGCAGGCCGTCCTTGACCGGCGACTCGACCCGGATGCCGACGACCTCGTCGTCGAGCAGCCACGGGACGGTGTCGAGCTCGTGGATCATCGACCCGGTGACGATGCCCGGTCCGGTGGCGCTCGTGGCGCTGGAGGCGTTGCGGTGCACGTTGTGGACCACCCTCACCTCACCCAGCGCACCCGAGGACACGGTCGCCTTGAGGCGGTTGTAGCCGGGGTCGTACCGACGCATGAACCCCACCTGGACCAGCCGTCGTCCGGCCGACACCTCGGCCTCGACGACGCCGAGCGCCTCCTCGGAGGTGACCGCGAGCGGCTTCTCGCACAGCACCGGCTTGCCCGCGGCGATGCAGGCCAGGACCAGATCGGCGTGGGTCGCATCCGGGGAGGCGACCACCACGGCGTCCACCTCGTCGGAGGCGATCAGCTCCTCGGCGGACCGCGCCGCGACACCCCCGGCCGCCGCGGCGACCTGCTCGGCACGGTCGGTGTCGCGGTCGTAGACCTGGGTGACGGCAACGCCCGGGACCGTCGTGGTGAGGGTACGGACGTGGTCGGCACCCATCGCCCCCGCACCCACCACGCCGACCCGCAGCATGCCCGTCACAGCGCCACCCACCGTCGCTCGACGATCGAGGCACGCATCGCCTCGACGATCTCGGCAGCGACGACCGCATCGTCGATCGTCGCGCCACGCGGCGTGCCGGTGGCGATCGACTCGACGAGCCGGAGGGCCTCGACGACCTTCAGGTCGTCGTACCCCATCGCGATCCCCGCCCCGGGCTGGAACGCGGACACGACGCCGTCCTCCGGTCCGACGAACACCGTCGCGTACGAGGCGTCCTGGTAGTCCTGGTCGAGGCAGACGCGCAGCTCGCCCATCCGGCGGAAGTCCCACGCCAGCGCACCCCGCTCGCCGTGCACCTCGATCCCGTACGAGCACTGCTCGCCGACGGAGGTCCTCCCCGCCTCGAGCACGCCCCGCGACCCGTCGGCGAAGCGCAGCAGCGCGGAGACGTAGTCCTCGTTCTCGACCTCCTGCAGCGGTCCCTGACCACCGCGGGAGAAGTGCGACGCAGCACCGACAGCCGCCGGACGCCGAGGGATGAAGCGACCGTCGTCGGCGACCAGCTCGCCGATCTCCCCGACCACGTGACGGGCGAGGTCGACCGCATGGCTCACGAGGTCACCGAGCACACCGCTGCCGGCCAGGTCCTGGCGGAACCGCCAGGTCAGCGCCCCGGCGGGGTGCGCGGCGTAGTCGGAGAGGAACCGGACGGTCGTGTGGGTCACCGCGCCGATCCGGCCCGAGGCCACCAGCTCCCGTGCGCGCTGGACAGCGGGCGCGTTGCGGTAGTTGAACCCGACGGTCGCCTGGACGCCCGCCTCTCGGGCCGCGGCAGCGATCTCGCGCGTCTCGACCGCGGTCCGCCCGGCCGGCTTCTCCACCCACAGGTGCTTGCCGGCCCGAGCCGCCGCGACGGCGACATCTCGGTGGACGTGGTTGGGTCCGGTCACCGAGACGACGTCCACGTCGTCACGGGCGACCAGGTCGTGCCAGTCGTCCACGAGCACCTCGGCACCGTAAGCCCTGGCGGCCCGCCCGAGCCGGTCGTCGGGGGCAGGATCGGCTGCGGCGACCACCCGGACGCGCCGCGGTAGGTCGGCGAAGTGGTGGGCCAGGCGGCTGACGGCTCGCGCGTGGACCTCGCCCATCCAGCCGAACCCGACGATCCCGAGCCGGAGCTCGTCGGTCATGGGCGCGGGGACGTGCCGTGTCCGGGGGACGTCTCGGTCGTCGCGCCGTGCGACGTCTCGACCGCTGCCTCGACACCGGCGGCGTCTGCGCTCATCTCCTGCGCGATGGTGGAGTCGGCACCCAGGTCGCGGCTCAGCTCGTGGCTGAGCGCCTCCAGCTCGGCGCCACCGGCCATCATCGCGGTGAGCTCGTCGAGCGTCATCTCGGACTTCGGAAAGTCGCCCATGCTGCGTCCGCGGCGCAGCAGCACGAAGCGGTCACCCACGGGGTAGGCGTGGTGCGGGTTGTGCGTGATGAAGACGACGCCGAGGCCCCTCTCGCGAGCCTTGGCGATGTATTTCAGGACGACGCCGGACTGCTTCACCCCGAGCGCGGCGGTGGGCTCGTCGAGGATCAGTACGCGGGCCCCGAAGTGCACCGCGCGGGCGATCGCGACGCACTGCCGCTCTCCGCCTGACAGCGTGCCGATCGGCTGGTCGACGTCACGCAGGTCGATCCCCATGTCGCCGAGCTCGCTCTTGGTGATCCGCTTCATGGCGGGGATGTCGAGCCGCTTGAGCGGACCGCGGCCCTTCGTCGGCTCCGAGCCCAGGAAGAAGTTGCGCCACACCGGCATCAGCGGCACGACCGCGAGGTCCTGGTAGACGGTGGCGATGCCGAGGTTGAGAGCCGCGCGAGGGCTGGAGAACTGCCGCGCGATGCCGTCGACGAGCAGCGTCCCCTCGCTGTGCTCGTGGGCGCCGGCGAGGATCTTGATGAATGTCGACTTGCCCGCGCCGTTGTCGCCGAGGACGCAGGTCACCTCACCGGCCTTCACCGTGGTCGAGACGTCGCTGAGCGCGATGATGTTGCCGTAGCGCTTGCCGATGTCACGGACCTCGACGATCGTCGTCCCTCGAGGCGGCGGAGCGCTGGTGCTGACGTCGTCGCTGGTGGCCTCGTCCCTGCTCGCTGTGCTCATCGCGCGTTCTCCGCCCTCTTGCGAACCCAGTTGTTGATCAGGCAGGCCCCCAGGAGCATCACGCCGAGGACTGCCTTGAGCCAGTTGCTGTCCCACCCCGAGTACGGGATGCCCTGGTTCACCATCCCGTAGATCAGCGCGCCGAGGGCGGCGCCGATCGCCGAGCCGTACCCGCCGGTCAGCAGACACCCGCCGACGACCGCGCAGATGATGTAGATGAACTCCTGGCCGATGCCGGTGTTGCTCTGGACCGTCGAGGTACGGAACAGCACGAGCATCCCGACCAGCCACCCTGCGAAGGCCGTGGTCATGAAGAGACCGATCTTGGTGCGGAAGACGGGCACGCCGACCTGTCGCGAGGCGGTCTGCGCACCGCCCACGGCAAAGATCCAGTTGCCCGCGCGGGTCCTCATCAGCACCCACGAGGCGATGATCGTGACGGCGATCCACCAGAAGACCGAGACGTGGATGGTGGCGCCGCCGACGGTGACGGTCGATCCGAAGATCTTGTGAGGCTGGTCGTAGAAGGGGACGTTGGACATCCCCTGGATGGCGACCTGGCCGATGATGAGCTTGACGAGGGCGAGGTCGATGCCCTGGAGCACGAAGAACGTGCCGAGCGTGACGATGAAGCTCGGCAGGCCCGTCTTCATCACCATGAAGCCGTTGAGCGCGCCGACCGCGAGCGCGAGGGCCAACGCGACCAGGATCGCGACCCAGATGTTGAGGCCCCAGTGCGTGGTGAGAACCCCGACCGTCAGTCCGGTGAAGCCGGTCATGACGCCGGCGGAGAGGTCGAACTCGCCGCCGATCATGAGCAGTGCGACGGCTACCGCCATGATCCCGATCGTCGAGGAGGTCTGGAGCCACGTGCTGGCCCCGGCAGGAGTGGCGAACGTCTCCGTGGTGAGGGCGAAGAAGAGGAACACCGCGAGCGCGGCGATCAGTGCGCCGATCTCCGGGCGCTTGAGGAGTCGCGCGACCGGTCCCGTCGCTGCGACCCGCTCGTCTGGTTGTGCGGTAGCCGTTGCCATCGTCGTTCTCCTGTCACGGTGGCTGAGAGGGGTGGTGGGGCCTCGTTTTCACGAGGCCCCACCAGGCGTTGTCAGCGCGTGCCGTTCTTCGCGAACTGGAGCACGTCGTCGGCATTCTCCTGCGTGACGAACGCAGGTCCCGAGTTGACCGGCTGGCCACCACCGAGGTCGTTGCCGTTGAGGTCCTTGAGGTACAGGGTGGTCACCCCGAGGTAGCCCTGGACGTACGGCTGCTGGTCGACGGCGAAGAGGATCTTGCCGTCCTGGATGTTGGTGATGACGTCCTCGGACAGGTCGAACGTCGCGACCTTCGCGCCACTGCCTGACTGCTCGACCGCTGCGACCGCGTCGATCGCGTACTGCCCACCGAGGGTCAGCACACCGTCGACGGCGGAGTCCGCCTGGAGCTTGGAGGTGATGCTCGCCTGGACGGCCGCGTCGTCGGTGCCGTCGACCTGGAGGTTCTCGACCTTGCCGCCGAGCGTCTCGTTGACGGCCTTGCACCGCTCCTCGAGACCGACGTTGCCGGCCTCCTGGATCACGCACACGACGTTCTTGAGGCCCTCGGACTTGAGCCGCTCCCCCACGGCCTTGCCGGCGATGGCCTCGCTCTGACCGATGTGGGTGATCGCGCCGAACTCCTGGAACCGGTCGACGCCGGAGTTGATCGTGACGACCGGGATACCGGCGCTGACGGCTCCCTTGATGGCCGTCTCCAGGCCGTCGGGGTTGGCCATCGAGACGACGATGCCGTCGACCTTGTCGGCGACCGCGCCGTCGATCTTCTGCGCCTGGCCGGCCGGGTCGGGATCGCTCTCGTAGCGGACGGTGACTCCGTAGTCGTCCGCGGCCTGCTCGCCCCCGGACTTCACCCGGTCCCAGAAAGCGTCGCCCGAGCTGGAGTGCGTGATGACGGCGTAGGTGAAGTCCTTCTTGTTGTCTGACGCGCCGTCGTCCTGGCCCGTACCGCTGCACGCGGTCAGCGTCAGCGCTGACGCCGCGACGACTCCGAGGAGCCTGAGTTTGTTCATGACTGGCGATCTCCTTGCTGTTCTGTGATGGTCCCGAGATGGTGGCGCTGGGCCGCCTTGTGCTGCTCGTACGTGGTTCGGGCGGCCCGGGTCGTGTCGAGGGTCGACACCTCCGAGACGGGGACGTCCCACCAGGCCGGACTGTCCGGCGCCGGGACGAGCGGATCGGTCTCGACGTGGATCACGGTCGTACGCTCCGACGCCTTCGCGCTGCGCAGCGCCGCCCTGAGGTCGTCGAGGCCCTTGGCCACGATCACGTCGGCCCCCAGCGACGCGGCGTTGGCGGCCAGGTCGACCGGAAGACGCTCGCCGTCGAGGCCGGTAGGCGTCCGATAGCGGTACCGCGTGCCGAAGCGCTGCGAGCCGAGCGACTCCGACAGCGCACCGATCGAGGCGAAGCCGTGGTTCTGTACGAGCACGACGATGATCTTGACATCCTCCGCGACCGCAGTGACCAGCTCGGTCCCCATCATGAGGTACGAGCCGTCCCCGACCATCACCACCACGTCGCGCGGATCACCGGTGTCGTCGGCCGCCAGCTTCACCCCGAGACCGCCCGCGATCTCGTATCCCATGCACGAGAAGCCGTACTCCACGTGGTAGCCCTTGCGGTCGCGCGTACGCCACAGCTTGTGGAGGTCACCCGGCATGGACCCCGCCGCGCACACCACCACGTCGCGCGGGTCCGTGCCGTCATTGACAGCGCCGATCACGGCCGACTGCGCGAGCAACGGCTCGTTCTCGACCGCGTACGCCGCCTCGACGACGGCATCCCACGCGCGGGCGCGCTCCGTCGCCTCGCTGGTGTGCTCCGCCGGCGCCCGCCACCCCTCCAGCGCGACCCCGAGCGCCTCCAGACCGGCGCGGGCATCGGCGACGAGCGCGAGCCCGGACTGCTTGTGAGCGTCGACGCTCGCCACGTTGAGGTTCACGAAGCGCACCTCGGGACGCGCGAACACCGTCCGGGAGGCCGTGGTGAAGTCGCTCCACCGGGTGCCGACCCCGATGACGACGTCGGCCTCGTTGGCGAGAGCGTCGGCGGCATCGCTCCCGGTCGCACCGATCGCCCCGACGGCCTGCGGGTGGTCGTACGGCAGGGACCCCTTGCCCGCCTGGGTCTCGGCGACCGGGATGCCGGTGGCCTCCGCGAAGTGGCGGAGCGCACCGTCGGCACCGGAGTAGATGACGCCGCCGCCGGCGACGAGCAGCGGTCGCCGCGCCGACCGGACGAGGGCGGCGGCCCGCTCGACGGCCGCGGCCTCCGGCACCGGCCGGGCGACATGCCACACCCGCCGGTCGAACAGCGCCTCGGGCCAGTCGTACGCCTCGGCCTGGACGTCCTGGGGCAGGCAGAGCGTGACCGCTCCGGTGTCGGCGGGGTCGGTGAGGACCCGCATCGCGGCCAGCAGCGCGGACGGGAGCTGCTCGGGGCGCTCGATGCGGTCCCAGTAGCGCGAGACCGGGCGGAGTGCGTCGTTGACCGACGCCGTCATGCTGGCCGGGTCCTCGAGCTCCTGGAGGACGGGGTTGGCGACCCGGGTCGCGAACACGTCGCCCGGGAGCAGCAGCACCGGCAGTCGGTTGATCGTGGCGAGCGCCGCACCGGTGACCATGTTCGTCGAGCCCGGCCCGACCGACGCCGTCACCGCGAACGCGGCCAGCCGGTCGCGCTGGCGGGCGTAGGCGACGCTCGCGTGGACCATCGCCTGCTCGTTGCGGCCCTGGAGGTAGCGCAACCGTCCCGGGTCGTCCGACAGCTCCCGCTCGAGCAGAGCCTCCCCGATGCCGGCGACGTTGCCGTGCCCGAAGATGCCCCAGCACCCTGCGAAGAAGGCGTTCTCGGCACCGTCGCGTTCGACGTGCTGCACCTCCAGGAAACGGACGACGGCCTGGGCGACGGTCAGTCGGGTCGTGGTCATCGGGGTCCTCCCATCGGGAGCCGGGGATCGACCGGCTGCGTCGTCCACGTGTCGCGCACCCAGGCGTGCTGGGGATCATCGCTGATGAGCCACGCCCGCTCGTGACCGGGGCCCGCCATCACGTTGAGGTAGTAGAGGTCGTAGCCGGGTGCCGCCATCGACGGGCCGTGCCAGCCGTACGGGATGAGGACCGCGTCGCCCGAGCGCACCTCGGCGAGGACGTCGATGTCCGCACCGTCGTGCCCGTACACGCGCTGGTAGCCGAAACCCGCCCCGTGCGGGCCGTCGGCGACCTCGAAGTAGTAGATCTCCTCCAGCGCACTCTCACCGTCCCCGTCCTCGTCGTGCTTGTGCGGCGGGTAGGACGACCAGTTGCCTCCTGGAGTGAGCACCTCGCACACGATCAGCCTGTCGGCCTCGAAGGTGCCCGGCAGGCAGAGGTTGTGGACCTGCCGGCTGGCGTGGCCCGCGCCACGCAGCTCGACGGGCACGTCGACCGCAGGTTGCTGCCGGAACGCGAGAGTACGGTCGCACCGCGCCGAGGCCAGCGCGAACCGGCCGCCCTCCTCGCTCACGACCTCGAAGTCCGCCCCCCGAGGCACGTACACGAAGTCGCTCGGTCCGGTGAAGACGTCGGGCCGTCCGGCGACGACGTGCACCTGGTCCCCGCAACGGACCCGGCAGGAGCCCGCCAGCGACAGCACGAGGACCTCGGTGTCGTCGGTGGCGGCGCCGTACGACTCGCCTGCGGCCAGCCGCAGCACCCGCAGCCCGCTGAACTCCCACCCCGCCACCTCCGGCGTGACCTCGAGGGCGGTCGAGCCTTCGGCAGCGCTGTGCAGCACATGACGGCTCATCGGGCGATCATCTCCACCGTCGCGTCCACGGCGGCCTCCACGTCGCCGTCGGGGGGATAGAGGAGCGAGCGACCCACGACCATCCCGCGCACCTGCGGGCTGGTCAGAGCCTTGGACCAGGCTGCGAACTGAGCCCCCTGGTCGGCCGACACCTCGCCGCCGAGGAGCACCACCGGCAGCGTGGTCGCGGCGAGGACCGACTCCATGTCGTCGACGACCGGGAGCTTCAGCCACGTCCGCGCGGAGGTCCCGCCGAGACCCGCGGCGACCGAGGCCGCGCGCACCACAGCCTCGGTCGTGAGGTCGTTGCGGACCCGGCCCCGGTCGTCTCGGTGGGAGATGAACGGCTCGACCATCGCCGCGAGCCCGTGGGCGGCGAGGTCGTCGACCGCACGTGCGCAGGCTTCCATCGTCCGCACGGTAGCGGGGTCCGTCGGGTCGATGCGCAGCAGCATCTTGCCACCCTGGAGACCTGCCCGGTCGATCGCCGCAGCCTCGTACCCGGTGAAGCGGTCGTCGATCTCGAAGCTCGTGCCGGCGAGACCGCCGCGGTTCATCGACCCGAGCACCACCTTGCCCTCGAGAGCGCCCAGGAGGAGCAGGTCGTCGACGAGGTCGGCGGTGCCGAGGAATCCGTCCACACCAGGACGGTCGAGCGCCCTCACGATCCGGTCCAGCAGGCGGGCCCGGTCCCCCATGGCCAGCGGCTCGTCTCCGGCGCGCAGTGCACCGCGGGCAGGGTGGTCGGCAGCGACGAGCAGGAGCCGCCCGGTCTGGCCGGTCAAGCCCTCCGGTCGCCTCCGGCCGCGGGCGAGCCGCGCGATCCGGTCGGGGTCGCGGACCCGCGCGTCGACGAGGTCGGCGACGGCGGCGTCGGTCACGCGCGCGCTCACGCGGCTCGTCCGAGCATCGTCGTCACCTGGTCGACGTCCGGCATCGCATCGGCACACGCGAGCTGACCGGCGACGTACGCGCCGGCGGCGTTGGCGAACTCCAGCGTCCGGCGCAGGTCCCAGCCCGCCAGCAACCCGTGGCAGAGGGCGCCACCGACGGCGTCACCGGCCCCCAGTCCGTTGACGACGTCCACGGGGACCGGCGGCACCACCACGTGCTCGCGCCGGTCCGACCCGAGCACGCCGGCCGGGCCCTGCTTGACGACGGCCAGGTCCACCCCGGCGTCGCGCAGAGCCTTCGCCGCGGACTCGGGGTCGGACTCGCCGACCGCGACCTGACACTCCTCGCGGTTGCCGACGGCCACCGTGACGTACGGCAGCGCTCGCGCCACCTGCGCGGTCGCCTCCGCGGCCGACGACCAGAACATCGACCGGTAGTCCAGGTCGAGGACGGTGACGCCGCGCCTGCCTCGTGCCTCGAGCGCGGCCAGGGTCGCTTCCCGGCTCGGCTCCTCGGCGAGACCGGTGCCGGTGACCCAGAAGACATCAGCCGCACGCACCGCGTCCAGGTCGAGCTCGTCGGCGCGGATCTGCAGGTCGGGCGCGGTGGGGAGGCGGTAGAAGTAGAGCGGGAAGTCGTCCGGCGGGAAGATCTCGCAGAACGTGACCGGGGTCGGCAGGCCCGCCACGGCCGTCACGAACCGGTCGTCGACGCCGAAGCCGTCGAGCGCGCGGTGGACGAACCGGCCGAAGGGGTCCTCGCCGGTGCGGGTGATCACCGCCGCCCGGCGCCCGAGCCGGGATGCAGCGACGGCGACGTTGGTCGGGCTTCCGCCGAGGAACTTGGCGAACGACGTCACCTCGTCGAGACCGACCCCGATCTGCTCCGGATAGACGTCGACACCGACCCGGCCCATCGTGAGCACCTCGAAGCCGGTCACGAGGCGAGCCCTTCGAGGTAGGCAAGGCTCGTGCGCACGTCCTCGAGGGGTCCGTCCCCCGTCGGGTCACCGTCGAGCATCACGTCCTGCTCGAGGACGTACCAGCCGTCGTAGCCGCGCTCCTCGAGCGTGGTGACGAGCCCGACGACGTCGACGTCGCCGCGACCGAGCGGGCGGAAGAGACCACCGCGGACGGCCTCGCTGAAGGAGACGGAGCCTTCGTGGACCTCGGTCGCGAGCCGCGCGTCGACGTCCTTGAGGTGCACGTGCCTCACCCGCTCGGCGTGCACCTTGGCCAGCGGCAGCGGGTCGACACCCGCCGCCATCAGGTGACCGGTGTCGAGGCACAGCGCCACCCGTGACCGGGCCATGACCGTCCCCACGTCCTCAGCCCTCTCGACCACCGTGCCCACGTGCGGGTGGAGCGCGAGGCTCAGACCGCGCGCCCGGACACGGTCATCGAGAACATCGAGGTTCACGCAGAGCGTGCGCCACTGCTCGTCGGTCAGCTCCGGGCGCGCGTCGTACCCGGTCACGCCCGTGGCGGCGGCAAGGACGACGACCATCGCGCCGGCAGCGACGCAGGCGTCGGCGAAGGCGTCGAGCTCGGGCGCCGGGTCGTGACCGGCGTCGTGGAGCACCACCGGAAGGAATCCGCCGACCGCCGTCAGCCCGTGCTCACCCAGCGTCCGTGCCCTGGTCGCCGGCTCCCGTGGCAGCCAGCCCTCGGGGCCGAACTCGGTCGCCGTCAGGCCCAGCCGGCTCATCTCCTCGAGCACCCGCTCCACCGGCAGCTGGAACCCCCACCCGTCGACCTCGCTCACACCCCACGAGATCGGGGCACCCGCGATGCGGCCACGCTCCATCGTCACCCGCCTCCGTCGATGCTTCACCTGATCCGTCAGTGTGACGTGGGGCACAATCGACTGTCAACGATTTGTCCGGACATATAGACCTAGTGGCCGCCCCCGCCCCTATAGTGCTCGCATGGGTGCGCGGCCGGAGATCTCGCTGGACCGCTCGAGCCCGGTCCCTCTTTACTTCCAGATGGCCGAGCAGCTCGAGGGTGCGATCGTCAGCGGCACGCTCGCACCCGGCGACAAGCTGGACAACGAGCTCGTCCTCGCCGACCGGCTCGGACTCTCGCGCCCCACGGTCCGCCCGGCGATCCAGGTGCTCGTCGACAAGGGCATGCTCGTCCGCAAGCGAGGCGTCGGGACGCAGGTGGTGCACGGCAGGGTCAGCCGTTCGGTCGAGCTCACGAGCCTGCACGACGACCTGACCGCGGCCGGGCAGGCCCCCCGTACGGAGGTGCTGAGCCTCGCTCGCCTCGAGGCGAGCGAGGAGAGTGCGCGCGCCCTCCAGCTGGAGCCGGGCAGCCCGGTCTGGTCGCTCGAGCGGGTCCGCTACATCGGCGACGAGCCACTCGCGCTCATGCAGAACCTGCTCCCCGCCTCGCTGCTCGACCTCGCCGCGGTCGACCTGGCCGACAACGGCCTGTACGCGGCACTGCGCCGCGCCGGGATCTGGATGCGGGTCGCCAAGCAACGGATCGGCGCCCGTCGCGCCGACGCGCGGGAGTCGCGGCTCCTCGGCGAGCGCAGGGGGGCGCCCCTCCTCACGATGCAGCGCACGGCGTACGACGACGCCGGGCGTGCGGTCGAGTACGGCGAGCACGCCTACCGCCCCGACCTCTATGCGTTCGAGCTCACCCTCGTCGACCGCTGAGCCGCACCAGCGAGCCCTCGGCGCGAGGCCGGCGACGCCGCCCCCGCCGTGCACGACGACGCACCGAGCGGGCCATGTCGGCCGCGCCGATCATGCCCGCGTCGTTGCCGAGGTGGGCGCGCACGATCAACGCCTCCGGGCGGAAGCCTCGACCGGTGAGCGTCCTCCGGAACGACTCGCGCGCAGGCTCGAGCAACAGCTCGTCGGCGTCGGAGACTCCCCCGCCGATCACGAACAACGCCGGGTCGAACGCAGCCGCCAGGTTGGCGATGCCGATCCCGAGCCACGCGCCGACGTCCTCCAAGCACCGCAGAGCGTCTTCGTCCCCGTCACGCGCCAGCTCCGACACCACCAGCCCGCTCACCTGGTCCGGGTCACCGTCGAGGCGCTCCAGCAGCCGCTTGCCGTAGTCGTCGCCGCGATCCATCGCCTCGCGTGCGTCCCGGATCAGCGCGTTGCCGCTCGCGTACTGCTCGAGGCAGCCGTGGTTGCCGCACTCGCACGCCCGGCCGTCCGGCACGACGATCATGTGCCCGAACTCCCCCGCGATGCCGTACCGGCCGCGGTGCGGTCGCCCGTCGATCACCAGCGCCCCGCCGATGCCGGTGCCGAGGGTGAGACAGACCATGTACTCCTCGTTCTGGGCGGCACCGAACCGCCACTCCGCCCAGCCGGCGGCGTTGGCGTCGTTGTCCACCAGGACCGACAGCCCCGTACGCCGCTGCACCGCGTCCCGCAGCGGCTCGTGCCGCCACGCCAGGTGCGGGGAGAAGAGCACGGTGGACTGCGTCGCGTCGACGAAGCCCGCCGCGCCGATGCCGACGGAGGTGACGTAGTGGTGCCGTCGTAGCGTCGCCACGATGTCCGCGATCGCGTCGAGGACCGCCATCGGGCTGCTCGTCGGCGTGTCCCGGCTCAGACGTGCCAGGACATGACCGTCGAGGTCCACCACACCGGCCTTGACCCGAGTGCCACCGATGTCGATCCCGATCGAGAGCCGCTCAGCCATCGTGCCTCGTCACCGCGCGCGAGCGAGGTCGGCGGCACCGATCATGCCGGCGTCGTTGCCCAGGCTCGCGGGCCGCAGCGTCGCCTGCGGACGATAGACCGGGGCCGAGAGCGTACGGAGGAACGACGCGTGCGCGGGCTCGAGCAACAACGCCCCTGCCTTGGCGACACCACCGCCGATTGCGACCACGCTCGGGTCGATGACCGCCGCCAGCGACGCGATGCCCTCTCCGAGCCACCGGCCGACGTCGGCGATGAGCTCGATGGCCAGAGGGTCGCCCTTCTGGGCCTGCTCGGTCACCATCTGCCCCGTGATCCGCGTGACGTCACCGTCGATCAGCGCGGCCAGCGGCTGCGCCTGCGCCATCCCCGCACTGATCCGGTCGCGGGTCTCGCGCACCAGCGCGCGGCCTGAGGCGTACTGCTCCCAGCACCCGTACTGGCCGCAGCCGCACCGGATCCCGGCGGGGACCATCCGCAGGTGACCGATCTCACCGGCGACGCCGAACGCGCCCCGGTCCAGGCGTCCACCCTGGATGATCCCGCCACCGATGCCGGTGCCGACCGTGACGAGGAGCATGTCGTCGACGTCGGCCCCCGCCCCGAACCGGAACTCGCCCCACGCCGCGGCGTTGGCGTCGTTCTCGATCACCACGGGAAGGTCGATGAGGTCTTCGAGGCGGTCGGCGAGCGGTTCGTCGATCCACTTGATGTTGGGGGCGAACAGCACGGAGCGCCGCGCGGCGTCGACGAACCCGGCGGCGCCCACACCGACGGCCTCCACCTGGTGGTCTCGCTTGAGGGCGTTGACGGACCGGCCGACGGCGTCCCCGATGAGGGTGGGGTCCGTCGCCGGCGTCTCCAGCTGGTCGTGAGCGATGACGGTGCCGTCCACGTCGACGACACCCACAGCGATCTTGGTGCCGCCGATGTCGACGCCGACCGTCAGCCCCATGGCTCGTCCTCCCCGTCCCTGTCCGCCGGCCCGTCGGCGGCCGCCCGCCCGGACGCGTGCGGCGGACGCGTCTGCGCCCACGCGTCCACCACACCACGCGCGGCGAGGGTGAGCGAGGCCAGGGCCGACGTCAGGTGGTCGGCCACCTCGGGGCGCGCGTGACGCACGACTGTCATGAGCTGGCACAGGGGGCAGGAGTCGCAGGTCTCGGGACGATGCTCGGCCGACGAGGTGTCGTCGGCTCCTCGCCGGCCCTGCGACGCCTGGTCGGCGAGCACGCGAGCGAGCTTGAGGGCCTCCTGCGCGAGGGTGCCGACATGGTCGTCGCCGGTGTGTTCGGTCATGCCTCTCCTCGTGCAGAGAACCTGGGGACGTGCGAGCGCGGTCGTCAGATCCTATCGAGACCCGCGCCTCGCCACGTCGTCCCGGTCACACCTCGGATGACTCGACGCGCTTCTTGAGGCCCTTGAGAGCTGTCTCGATGATGACCTTCTCCGCCTTGCGACGGAGCATCCCCAGCAGCGGGATGGAGACCTCGACAGCGAGACGGTAGGTGACGCGGGTCCGCCCGTCCTCGAGGGGTTCGAGGACGTAGGCCCCGTCCATGCCCGTGACCATGGACCCCGGCTCGGTGACTCGCCAGTCGACCTCACGGTCGCCGTCCCAGGTGTAGCCGAGGGTGTAGGTGTCGCGGATCGGCGTGGCGTCGAGGACGAACTGCACCTCGGTGGGGCGTGCCCGGAACTCGTCGAGCTCCACGACCCGCGCCTCTTTCACCCCCGTCGCCCACGAGGGGTACGACGCGAAGTCGGCGATGACCGCCATGATGACGCCGGGATCGGCGTCGACCACGATGTCGCTGGTCGTCTGGTCAGTCATCCAGAGCCCTCCTGGTCGTCGGTGCTGCGGCCGACCCTATCGCGCATCCCGGACGTCCTCGGTCGGGGCAGCCCCGCGCTGCGCTGTGGCGGGCGGCTCCCCGACGGGCCGTCCGACGTCGAGAGTGTCCCGGACCTGGGTCACCCATCGCTTCAAGCGCTCCCGTACGTCGCGCTCCATCCGCCGGGCGCCCTGCGTCGACATCCCCGGCGCGCTCGGGTCCGCCTGCAGGAACAGGTGCACGATCGTCCCCTCGGGCGCCTGCTCCAGCCACACCTCGGCCGTCCCGTCGAGCGTGCCGCTCACGCTCCAGCGCTTGCCGCGGTCGCCCCGGTCCTCGAAGCACCGCAGCTCCAGGCCGGGCAGCACCTCGGACCAGCCGGACTCCGCGCAGAGAACCTCGCGCAACTGGCGCTGCGGCACGGGCGCGTACGTCTGGTCGATCACGTCCACCGCCGGCATCGAGGTCTCCTTCGCAGGTGCTCCGAGTGGTGAATGTAACCTGCCCCAGGGGGAGTACGTCGTGTCGGCGTACCCAGATCACTCGATCGGAGGCAGAGTGCGTACCTACGCGACCCCAGCCACGTACCAGGTCCCAGAGACGGGCAGCATCACCAACGACATCCTGGTGCGGGTTGACGAGGACCCTGACCGGGTCGCCTTCCAGCGCAGGGTCTCCGGCGCCTGGACCGACGTCACCATCGCGCAGTTCCGCGACGAGGTCGTCTCCCTCGCCAAGGGGTTCGTCGCCGCCGGAGTCGCGCCGGGAGATCGTGTCGGTCTCCTCTCCCGCACGCGCTACGAGTGGACGCAGGTCGACTACGCGCTGTGGTGGATCGGTGCCGTCTCCGTCCCCATCTACGAGTCCTCGTCGGTCGAGCAGATCTCGTGGATCCTGTCCGACTCCGCCGCGGTGGGCTGCGTCGTGGAGAACGAGGAGCACGCGGAGCGGGTCGCGGCGTCCGGCACCGATCTCACCGACCTCAAGAACGTGTGGGTCATCGACTCCGGTCTGGACACTCTCGCCGCGTCGGGTGCCGTCATCTCCGACGCCGACCTTGCCGCCCGTCGTGACGCCGTGGCTCCGTCGGACCTCGCCACGATCATCTACACCTCCGGCACGACCGGACGCCCCAAGGGCGCAGAGATCACGCACGCCAACTTCATGTTCGAGCTCGGCGACGTCATCGACGTGCTTCCTGAGCTGTTCCACGACAACTCCGTGACGCTGCTCTTCCTGCCGCTGGCGCACGTCTTCGCCCGCATCGTCGAGGTCGGCTCCATCCGGGCAGGCGCGAAGCTCTCGCACTCCCCGGACGTCAAGAACCTCCTCCCCGAGCTGGCGGAGATCAAGCCGACGTTCCTCCTGGCTGTCCCACGCGTGTTCGAGAAGATCTACAACGGCGCCAGCCAGAACGCCCACGCGTCCGGCAAGGGCAAGATCTTCGACGTCGCGACCTCGACGGCGATCGCCTACAGCCGGGCGCGCGAGAGCGGCAAGCGCATCGGCCCGGTCCTCAAGGCGAAGCACACGCTGTTCGACCGGCTGGTCTACGCCAAGCTTCGCGACGCCATGGGCGGGCACGTCGAGCACGCGATCTCCGGCGGCGCTCCGCTGGGCGAGCGGCTCGCGCACTTCTTCTCGGGCATCGGCATCCCGGTGATCGAGGGGTACGGCCTCACCGAGACCACGGCCGCGCTCGCGGCGAACCTCGCCGGCGACTCCAAGATCGGCACCGTCGGGCGCCCTCTGCCGGGCACCGAGGTCCGGGTCGCCGATGACGGCGAGCTGCTGTTCCGCGGCGGACAGGTGTTCCGGGGTTACTGGAACGCGCCGGAGGCGACGGCGGCCGCGTTCGATGAGGACGGCTGGTTCCACACCGGTGACATCGGTGAGATCGACTCCGACGGCTTCATCTCCATCACGGGCCGCAAGAAGGAGATCATCGTCACCGCCGGCGGCAAGAACGTCGTGCCCGCGGTCCTCGAGGACCGCATCCGGGCGCACGTCCTGGTGAGCCAGGCGGTGGTCGTGGGCGAAGGCAAGCCCTTCGTCGGCGCACTCATCACGCTCGACCAGGAGTCGATCGGCTCGTGGCTCGAGAACCACGGCAAGCCGGCTGATACGCCGATCGAGCAGCTCGCTGACGATCCCGACGTGCTGGCGGCCGTGCAGACCGCGGTGGACGAGGCCAACTCCCACGTGTCCCGAGCGGAGGCGATCCGCAAGTTCCGGGTCCTCGCCAAGGACTGGACCGAGGAGGGCGGCCAGATCACACCGACCCTCAAGCTCAAGCGCAACGTCGTGATGCGTGAGCACCGCGACGACGTCGAGGCCCTGTACGGCTAGGCCTCAACCCCACGCAGACAGCAGCCCCCGGCGCACACGCGCTGGGGGCTGCTGTCGTCCGTGAGGGTTCGGAGCTGCTGCCCAGCGGTGGCCGCACGTCGTACGCAGAAGAGCCACGACCCGAGACGGGTCGTGGCTCTTCGTACGGAGCGGAGGCGATCAGCCGACGCGACGCACTCCGCTGACCGGCATGACGTCCACCGAGACGATCTCGACGCTGCGCCCGGGACGCGGGGCGTGGATCAGCTTGCCGTTGCCGATGTAGATGCCGACGTGGCTGACCGGGCTGTAGTAGAACACCAGGTCGCCCGGGCTCATCGACGACCGCGACACCGAGGAGCCCATCCCGGACTGCGCGGAGGACGAATGCGGGAGCGACACGCCGGCCGCGCCGAACGCCTTCATCGTCAGGCCCGAGCAGTCCCAGCTGCCGGGGCCCGCAGAACCGTAGGAGTAGGGCTCGCCCAGCTGCGCCATCGCGAAGTCGATCGCCTTCTTGGCCCGCCCGGACGCGTTCACCTTCGGGGCGCTGGTCGACGGACGGTCTTCGCTGCGGCTCGGACCACCGTGGTCGTTGTCGTAGACCTCTTCGCGCTCAGCAGGAGTCAGGCTCGCGACGAGAGCCTCGGCCTTGGTGACGCGATCGTCGAGCTTGGCCTTCTGCTTGGTCATCTCCTTCTGCGACTCCGAGATGATCTCGAGCTTGGAGGAGAGCTGCTCACGGCGGACCTTGAGCTCTCCGGCCTCGCGCTCGAAGGCGGCCAGCCGGTCGGCCTGGGTGCTGTTGTAGGACTGGAGCGCCGTCAGGCCCTCCAGGAACTCGTCGACATCGTCGCTCGCGAGCAGCTGGGTGGTCGGGCCCATCGGGGAGCTCGACAACCGCTCGGTGACGGTCTTGGCGAGGGCGTTGCGGACGTCCTCGACCTCAGCCTGCTGCGCCTTGACGTCGGTCCGGAGCTTCTTGATCTGCTTCTTGGCTCCGTCGACCTCGGTCCGGAGCTCGAGGAAGCGCTCGTTGGCCTGCTCGGCCTCGTGGCTGAGCTCGGCGACCTTGCGCTGGGCCTCGGACAGGCTCGGCGTCTGGGGGTCTGCTGCGCTGGGGGACGCGGTGAGCGTGGCAGCGAGGACCAACCCGGACCCGGCGGCGACTGCTGCCCTCATCGACAGCTTTCGGCCGTTCCGCACTCGGCGGCTCCTTCACGTTCTCGACGCCTACCGGGTGAGCTGACGGGTTCGGGCCAAGAACGTGCCCTACCGTCCGAGCGGACGGATTCACCCCAGGAACGTGGGTCCCCGGCTCCAGCGTCGATCGGGGGATCTCGGCCGAACTAGGCGGCGTGCCTGCGCCCTCCGGGGTAGAGAACTCCTCAGACACGCGAGCCTCACCCTATGCGCCAACGGGGTGGGGAATCAACGTGAAGCAGTGGGAAAGTCAGATCTCTCTCGCGGGCGGCGGTGGTTGGGTGAGAAGGCTCACACGTCGTCGATGGTCTCGCTGTCGGTCTGGGTCACGAGGCGGAGCGGAGACACGAGGCCGGCGGCGCTCAGCGCCTGGAGCGCGGCACCCTCGTCGGCGTCGATGCTGACGCCCTCGTCGGGGGCACCGAGCAGCGCGGTCACCACGCAGTCGCCGCATGCCTGGGGCCGGGCGAGGCAGCGACCGCAGTCGATGGTCAGAAGCTCGCCGTGACCCGTCGCCGGGCCCGGCTGCTGATGGAGCACGCGGGATTCGTCCATGCCCTGGACGCTACGCAGCCGCTCTGACACAAACCCGTCGTGCGACACGCCGTACGCCCCGACGGCCGGACATGTCAGCGGACGCACCTACCGTCGTT
>NZ_JARBCJ010000219.1:0-5103 GCF_028803055.1 Mumia sp. | reverse complement strand
ACCATCGACCTCTGGATCAACAACGCCGGCGTCGCACGTACGGTCCACCCGGTCGTCGACCTGCGCCCCGACTGGATCGTCGAGATGGTCACCTCCAACATGGTCGGCACGATCCTCGGCAGCCGTGTCGCCGTACGCGGCATGACCGCCCAGGGGCACGGCCAGCTCGTCAACATCCTCGGTGGCGGGTCGGACGGCAAGATCCGGCCCGGCATGACCGTGTACGGCTCGACCAAGCGCGGCCTGCGGGCGTTCACCGATGCTCTGGTGCGCGAGACCGCGGGCGGCCCCGTCCGCATCGCGTCGGTCAGCCCGGGAGTCGTCGTCACCGACGGCATGATCCGAGAGGCCCGCGAGCTGGGGCCGGAGGGCTTTGCCAGGGTGCGCAAGGCGATGAACATCCTCGCCGACCCGGTGGACGACGCCGCGCCGGCGATCGTCGACATGATCCTGTCCAACCCCAAGCACGGTGCGACGCTCAAGCGCGTCAGCAGCCTCGAGCTCGGCATGCGCTTCGCCAAGGGCGGCAAGGGCCGTGACGTCTTCGCCGGCGCAGGACTCTAGGAGCGGAGCACCGTGCGCTCCAGGAACGCGTTGCGGAAGCACCGGTCGGGGTCCCGGCTGTCGGCCAGGGCCTGGAAGTCAGGAAGGCGCGGATAGAGCTCGGCGATCCGGTCCGCGCCGAGGCTGAACCACTTGCCCCAGTGCGGGCGCGCCCCGAACGGCGCCAGTGCCTCCTCGATCTCCGGCAGGAGCCGCCGCACGGCGTCGGGCTCGCGGACGAGGGTGAAGTGGATCGCGACGGTGTCGCGGCCGTACGCCGGGCTCAGCCACAGGTCGTCCCCGGGAACCGTGCGGATCTCGCTCACCTGCAGGAGCGGGTCGATCCGCGGACCGAGCGCACGCAGCGCCTCGAAGGCCGCCGTGGCACGGCCGCGCGGCAGGAGGTACTCGCTCTGGATCTCCGCACCGACGCTCGGCGTGAACCCCGCACGGAAGTGCGGGAGCCGCTCGAACCACGGCCCGCCCACTCCCAGCTGCGCCGTGGCGTGGATCGCGTCGATGCCGAGGATCGGGTGCTGCCCGACGGTCGCCGGCACCCCCCACCGGACGGTCGGCTCGGTCGGCCGACGGCTCTTCATCCAGACCTGGTCGACCACGTCGCCTCCCCAGCGGGTGAAGAGGCTCACACTGTCGGCCGACGAGGAGACCGCGTCGAAGTCCGTGAGGACCGTCTCCCACGGCACCGCGTTGCGCACGTCCTGACGGACGTCGTACGTCGGCTCGACGCGCAACGTCACCCGGGTGACGATCCCCAGGGCTCCGAGGCTCACGACCGCGCCGCGGAGGTCCGGGTCGGCCTCGGTCGTCCACGCCAGGTCGCCGTCGGGTCCGACCGTCTCCAGGGCGGTGACCGCACCGGCGAGCGTCGGGGCGGCGTCCCCCGACCCGTGCGTCGCTGTGGCGACGGCACCCGCGACGGAGATGTGCGGCAACGACGCCATGGCGCCGAGCGCCCAGCCGGCACGGTGCAGCACCGGCGCGATCTCGGCATACGAGGCCGCGGCACCGACCGTGGCCGTGCCGGCGTCGGCGTCCACGACCACCGTGCGCGGGATCGCGTCGAGACTCACCAGCAGCCCGGCCGAGTCCGCGAGGTCGTGGAAGGAGTGACGGCTGCCCAGCGCACGCACGCGTGGAGAGTCCGCCACAACCCTGCGGAGCTCGTCCACGCTCGACGGACGGCGCAGGGCGGCTGCCGCGTACGTGTGGGTCTCGGCCCAGTTGCGACCCGGGGTCGTCACGAGTCCACCGTCCCACGGCCGAGGCTCGGGTGGCAGGTCCCGGACGCACGAGATCCCGGCCAGGAGACCTGACCGGGATCGTGTCGTGTGCGCGAGGGGGGACTTGAACCCCCATGCCCTAATACGGGCACTAGCACCTCAAGCTAGCGCGTCTACCTATTCCGCCACCCGGACAGGGTTGGTGACCGGCGTCGTGCGTCGTTCACCGTGCGTCAGAACTCTAGCAAACACCCGCCGCTCAACCCCAAACCGGGGGGCGCCCGTTGGCCGCCGCCCGCCCTGGCCAGGCAGGATGGGGGAATGACCGCCGGTGACCAGCGTGAGACCCCCGTCCTCGATCCTGCTGCGGAGGTCGTCGAGATCTGCCGGAACCTGATCCGGATCGACACGACGAACACCGGCGACAACACCGGTCCGGGGGAGCGGAAGGCCGCAGAGTACGTCGCCGAGCTGCTGGCCGAGGTGGGGCTGGAGTCCGAGATCGTCGAGCTGTCGCCAGGCCGGACGAACGTGCTGGCACGGTGGGAGGGCAGCGACTCCACCCTGCCGCCGCTGCTCGTCCACGGGCACCTCGACGTGGTCCCGGCTCAGGCGTCCGACTGGTCGTACGACCCGTTCGCCGGTGAGATCGTCGACGGCTACCTGTACGGCCGCGGCGCGGTCGACATGAAGGACTTCGACGCGATGGTGCTGTCGGTCGTCCGGGCACGTCGCCGCGCGGGCACGCCGCCACGACGGACGATCGTGCTCGCGTTCACGGCCGACGAGGAAGCGGGCTCCGTCCACGGAGCCCACAAGATCGTCGACCACCACGCCGATCTCGTCGCCGACTGCACCGAGGCGATCGGAGAGGTCGGCGGGTTCTCGACGCACATCGGCGGCAAGCGCCTCTATCTGCTGGAGGCGGGGGAGAAGGGGCTCGCCTGGATGCGCCTCTCCGCTCAGGGCACCGCGGGGCACGGGTCGATGGTGCACGACGACAACGCCGTGACGGCCGTCGCTCGTGCCGTCGCCGCGATCGGCGACCACGACTGGCCGTACGAGCCGGGCCCCTCGATGCAGGCGCTGATGGCGAAGGTCCGCGACCTGACCTCGGCGACCGATGCCTCGATGGAGGAGCTGCTCGCGGAGTTCGGACCCGCCGCCCGCATGGTCCGCGCCGGCATGCGCAACATCAGCAACCCGACGATGCTCGAGGCCGGGTACAAGGTCAACGTCATCCCCGGTGAGGCGGCGGCCCACGTGGACGGGCGGTTCCTCCCAGGCCAGGAGGAGGCGTTCCTCGCCCAGGTGCAGGCGCTGGCCGGCGACGCGGTCAGGATCGATCCCGTCACGGTGCAACCCGGTCTGGAGTACCCGTTCAGCGGCGACCTCGTCGACGCGATGACCGTGGCGCTCCATGCCGAGGACCCCGAGGCGCACGTCGCCCCGTACCTCATGTCGGGGGGCACCGACGCGAAGGCGTGGCACCGGCTCGGGATCCGCTCGTACGGGTTCACGCCGCTGCGCCTGCCGGCTGACCTCGACTTCACCGCCCTCTTCCACGGAGTCGACGAGCGGGTGCCGACCGACGCGCTGGAGTTCGGGGCGCGGGTGTTCGACCGGCTGCTCGACCTGGCCTAGCGGCGGGCTGGCTGGTCAGAGGGTGCTGCGGACGCGGATGATGCGTCGTCGTAGCGTCACGCGCCGCCGCCCGTCGGGGAAGAGGCGCAGCCGGGCGAGCTCCCAGCCCTGGTGCTCGGCGGCGTCGACCAGCAGACGGCGCACGGCCTGACGGGACTCCGTGCGCGGCAACCAGAACCGCTGGAACTCGTACTCCGTCACACCGCCTCCGTCACACCGTCTCGATCGACACGTCCTCGAGCGCCTCGACGATCTCGTCCGGGAGCGAGACCTCCTCGACCGAGAGCGCTGCCTTCAATTGTGCCGCCGTCCTGGGACCGATGAGGGCGCTGGCGACGGCGGGGCGGTCGCGGACCCACGCCAGCGCCACCTCGAGCGGAGCGAGCTGCAGGCCCTCGGCGGCTCGGCAGACCGCCTCCACGACCTGGCGGCAGCCCGCATCGAGATAGGGCTCGACGAATCCCGACAGGTGGTCGGAGGCCGCGCGCGAGTCCGCCGGGATGCCGAAGCGGTACTTGCCGGTCAGCACCCCGCGCCCGAGCGGTGACCACGCGAGCAGACCGACGCCGAGCGCCACCGACGCCGGGACGACCTCACGCTCGGCCTGACGCGCGAGGAGCGAGTACTCCACCTCCGTCGCCACGATCGGCGCGCTGGCCTCACGCAGCGCCTGACGCGTGTGCGCGTACGCCGTCTGCCAGCCGGTGTAGTTCGCGACGCCGACGTATCGGGTGCGCCCGGTGGCGACGGCGTGGTCGAGGGCCGACAAGGTCTCCTCGGGCGGGACGCGGGGGTCCCAGCCCTGGACGAGCCACAGGTCGAGGTGGTCGACGTGGAGGCGAGCGAGGGAGTGGTCGAGGGCCGAGAGCATCGCGCCGCGCGACGTCCCGCAGCGTCCGGGAGCGATGCTGGAGCCGGCTTTGGAGACCAGCACCACGTCGTCTCGGCGGACCTCACCGAGCAGCTCACCCAGGAGGGTCTCGCTCGCCCCGGCGCCGTACGAGGCCGCCGTGTCGATGAGCGTCCCACCGGCCTCGAGGAAGAGGCGAAGGATGTCAGCGGCCTCGTGCTCGTCGGTGTCACGCCCCCACGAGGCCGTGCCGAGACCGAGCCTCGAGACGGCGAGTCCGCTGCCTCCCACGAAGCGTTCTTGCATGTCTCTCCTCGGGTGAAGGCCCGCGCCGGACCCATGTCGGAAGGCTAGTCGAGGCCGCGGGTCGCGTGCCGCTAGGCTCGCCCTGCGCCGAGCACGTCGATGAAGGGGAGCAGAGCATGAGGCTGGGAGTCAATGTCGGCTACGTCGCCGGGCCCGACGTCGCGGAGCGGGTGGAGACGGCCGTGTACGCCGAGTCGCTCGGCTACTCCTCGGCCTGGGCCGCGGAGGCCTACGGCTCCGACGTGCCCACGCTCCTGTCGTGGATCGGGGCGCGCACGACGACCCTCGAGCTCGGCACCGCGATCCTTCAGATCCCCGCTCGCACGCCCGCGATGACGGCGATGACCGCGGCCACGCTCGACCGCCTGTCCGAGGGCCGGGTGCGCCTGGGCCTCGGTGTCTCCGGACCTCAGGTGTCGGAGGGGTGGCACGGGGTCAAGTTCGACAGGCCGCTCGGCCGGACCCGGGAGTACGTCGAGATCGTCCGTACGATCCTCGCCCGCGAGGAGCCGCTCAACT
>NZ_JARBCJ010000218.1:0-5255 GCF_028803055.1 Mumia sp. | reverse complement strand
TGGAGAGTGCGGACCGCTGCAGAGGCGTAGCCCTGCTGGAGGTGGCAATGGTCATCGCCGCTGCTCGTCGCGGGTATGGCGACGATGTTGCCGGTGCTGGCCACTGCCAGTCCCTTGTGGGTGCAGCCGGGACTGGCCGAGGCCGGCGCGCCCGACGTGACCAGCAGGCCGGCGGTGAGCCCGACGGCGGCCAAGGCCGAGTAGATTTTCCTCTTCATGTTTCCCCCTGGTGATGCTGATGGATGCCCTGGCGCGTCGACGTGCTGCGTGCACGGCGCCTCGGCGAAGGGATCGTGTCAACCGGGCGCACCAGAACGACAGGCATTTCGACGAGCATCGAAATAGGCAGCGCTGACCTACCCGTGTGCGAGCCTGTGGGAGGTCTGACAAGGGGGAAGCCAGTGCTGCGCATTCACTTCAGCGAGCACGATCTCGCTCTCACGAGCGTTGCTGCCGCGCCCGATCCCATGTGGGAGATCGCGTCCAGCCTCCACCGGTTCCAGACTCGTGGGGGCCGCTGGCTGCACGAGAGGTGGTACGAGGATGCGTTGCGCAACCTGCGCGACACCGGCCTCGGACGCGCGGTTCGTTCGATGCTGCTGCCGTTGTTTCCGCTCGCCCGCTACTACCCCGACTTCCTCACGCCGGGAAGCGCGGCGGAGGGTCTCGATGCCGGGCTGGACGCGATCCTCGAATCGCCCGAGCATCGCGTCGCCGAGCAGATCGCGCGGGTGGATCCGAGCCGGGGCGCCGGTTCACCGCTGAGCACGCTGGCCGAGCCCCGTTCGCGCTCGACCCTGACCGATGCCCTGCGTGCCTACCACGCCACGGTGATCTCGCCGGTCACCGGTCAGATGGAGAGCCTGTTCGAGAGCGAGCGAGCACTGCGCGCCCGGCAGCTGCTGGACGGGGGTGTGGACGGACTGCTCCGGGGCCTCGGTCCGTCATTCGTCTGGCATGCACCGGTGCTCGGTGTGGTCGACCACGTGGACGACCGCGACGTCTATCTCGAGGGTCGAGGGCTCCGCCTCGTCCCTTCGTACTTCTGCTGGCGGCAACCGGTCACCCTCAGGGATCCCCACCTGCCGCAGGTCCTCGTCTACCCCGTGTCGCGAACCGCCGCGGACCTCGTCGCCGTGTCCCCTGAGCGGGCCCTCGCCGCCCTCATCGGAGGCAGTCGCGCGACGGCGCTCGCCGCCTGTGCTGTCGGTGCCACCACCTCCGAGCTTGCCGCTCGGGTGGGCGTGTCGGCCGCGACCGTCAGCTATCACACCCGCACCTTGCGCGAGGCCGGGCTGATCACCAGCCGCCGCGACGGCGACTCGGTGCTGCACACCCTGACCCGACTCGGCGGGGACCTTCTGCGCGAGACCTCGTAGAGGTCTGGCCAGCGCTAGCCGGCCGCCGTGTGCTGCTCGGGGATCCGCCGGGTGGTGACGATGTGCTCGGCAACCGCGAGGAGCCGGGTGTTCGTGATGCTGGAGACTCGCTGCAGGAATCGGAACGCTCGCGAGTCGTCGAGCCCGTACCTCTCCATGACGATGCCCATCGCCTGGCCGATGACCGTGCGGCTGTTCACCGACCGTCCGAGGTTGTCGATCTGGCGGGACGAGGCGAGGGCGACGGCGATGTGGGCGGCCATGGCCAGGCCCACGATCTGGTCATGGCCGTCGAACGCGTCGGCGCGCTCGGCATACATGTTGAGCGCGCCGTAGTCGGTGGCGGTGGTGAACAGCTGGAAGGAGAGGGCACTTCCGAAGCCCAGGTCACGGTTGACCCGTTGACTCCAGCGCGGCCACCGCGCCTCGTCGGCCAGATTGGGCACGAGCGTGGTCTCGTGGTGGGCGATGGTATCGAGGCACGGCCCCTCACCGGCGTCGTACTGGAGCTGGTCCGCCTCTGCCGCCCGCGACCCGATGGTGTTGAGGGTCTCGATGCGGCCCCCGCGTCGGATCAGGCTGACGGCCGCCTCGTCGCACCCCGAGATGATGTCGACCGCCATCTTGAGAGCATGGTCAAGGGTCTCGCTCTCGTCGCCTTGTTCTTTGAGCGAACGCGCCAGTTCGACGAACCGGTCTTCGGGATCCTGCTGACGTGGCATTCACACATGATAAAGCGAGACGTCGGAGTGGTCAGGCTGGCACACGGCAGCCCCGCCGCGGTGCGACGGGGCCGCTGCGTAGTCCTAGGCCTTGGTCGTGGGCCCGAAGAGCGGGTCGGACGCCTCCGCCATCTCGATCTCCGCGGTGGCCTGGATCAGCGACAGGAGCTCGGGGTCGAGACCGGGCGAGAACTCTTCGAACCGCTCCTCGGCGATCGTCAGAGGGACCCCCATCGGCGCCTGCTCCGTGGCGTCGAGCTGCGTCCCGTCGTTCGACGGTGACATGCCCTGGAAGATGCGTCCGGCCTCCGAGGCACCCTCGAGATCGAACGTGTACTGCTTCGACTGGAGTCCGAGGTCCACCAGCTTCTTGACCTCCGGGTACCTCTCGGCGTTGGTCTTGGGGATCGGGAGGACCGATGCCCAGTTGACGCCGAGCGTCTCGAGAGCGCGCGCATAGGCGTTCTCGTGGGCCTGGTCGCGCACGATCAGGTACGAGATCGTCGAGCGCGCCGTCTTGTTGCTGGTCATCTCGTAGATCCGGCACTTCTGCAGGCGTCCGGTGGACTCGAGCATCAGGTTGTACAGGAGGTCGAGGACGAGGTTGCCCGAGTTGTAGACATAGCTTCCGGACCACGGATTGCCCGCGGCGTCGACCGGCAGGGCGCCCTGAGCGGCCACCAGGTAGTGGTGGATGTTGCTCTCGTGGAGCGCCGTGTCGAGAGGAGTCTTGCCCTTGGCGCCGGGCATGTCGAGCGGGTCGGTCTTCTTCCCGTTGTATCGGGGCGAGCCGTCGAGCAGGCGCGAGATCGTGGTGCCGATCAGCTCGACGTGGCTGATCTCCTCTGTCCCGATCCCCTGGAGGAGGTCCCGGTAGGGCTTCCCGTCCGGGCCGCGGAAGTTCATGCTCTGGAAGAGGTACTGCATCATCGTCCGCATCTCGCCGAACTGGCCGCCGAGCCCTTCTTGCAGCGCGTTGGCCGCTGCGGGGTCCGGCTCGTCCGGGATGATCTCGTTGATGAGTCGCTGAACGTGCAGATACATCGCTGCCTCCTAGCGAGCCCGCGCACCCCCGCTCCATGGATGGAGCGATCTGGTGAGGGCGTGCAAGGCTATGGAGGTACCCCCTACGCGCGTCGTCAACCTTCCTCAGGCTTCGCCTTTCTCGCGGTGCCGGCGGCTCGGGCTCAACCTACGATCCCGCCGGGGATGGACCCGGCGACCGCGATGGAGAGGGACGCCCGTACGCCGGCCCTAGCGGCTCAGCGTCGCCACGACGTCGATCATGCCGAGCTTGGCCGGGGTGCGCACCACGTAGATGCGGCTGATCCGACCGGCTTCGACGACGAAGCTGATCGCGGTGTCGAACCCGTCGGCGATGCCGACGACCCGAGCGCCGAGGGTCCCGTTGAGCACGGTGGGAACGATCTCGGCACCCGGAGTCAGACGTCTGAACGGCTTCAGGAGGTTGGCGACCTTCTTGGCGCCGGCCACCGGGTTGAGCACGGCCTGAGCGACGCCGCCGCCGTCGGCCACGAGCACGACGTCCGGTGCCAGGGCATCGAGCAGCCCTTGCAGGTCGCCCTCCCACACCGCAGCGAGGAAGCGCTCGACCACCTGCCGTTGCTCGGCACGGCCGACCTCCATCCGGGGCCGCCGCGCTGCGACGTGCTCACGGGCACGGTGCCCGATCTGGCGTACGGCTGCCGGAGTCTTGCCGAGGGTCTCCGCGATCTCCCCGTACGGCGTCTCGAACACCTCGTGAAGCACGAACACCGCGCGCTCGGTCGGCGTCAGCGTCTCCAGGACGGTGAGCATGGCGATCGAGACGCTCTCGGCAAGCGCGACGTCGTCCGCCACGTCCGGCGCCGTGAGCAGCGGCTCGGGGAGCCACTCTCCGACGTACTCCTCACGCCGCCGTGCGTTCGCCCGGAGCCGGTCCAAGGCCTTGCGCGTCACCATCCGTACGAGGAACGGGCGCGGGTGGCGCACGTCCGCGCGGGCGTCGGCGCCGATCGCGTCCCACCGCAGCCAGGTGTCCTGGACGACGTCCTCGGCATCGGCCGCCGAGCCGAGCATCTCGTAGGCGATCGTGAAGAGGAGACCTCGGTTGGCGAGGAACGGGTCGTCGGACACCTTCACGACCCTACGGCCGTCGGTGGGGTTGTGGTCGGCCCTGCGAGAGGAGGGAGTCCGCACGCCGCAGCGAAACCGTCGGACTCGATACCGAGAGCGATGTTGCCTCGTGTCGTGAAGTTGGCGAAGGCGATGATGGCGGTCAGCTCGACGACGGCGGCCTCGCCGAGCTGCGCGACGAGCGACGCCACCATCTCGTCGGTCACCGTCGGCTCCGTCGTCGACATCGCCTCCGCGTACGCCAAGACCTCGCGCTCGAGCGGGGAGAAGACGTCGGACTCGCGCCACCGCGGGATCTCGCGCGCCTTCTCGATGTCGAGGTTCTTGTTGAAGGTCTCGAAGTAGTTGAAGTCCAGGCACCAGCTGCACCCCACCTGGGCGGCCACCGCCATGTGCGCGAACGACTTCAGCTGTTCGTCGCAGGCGTCCCACTTCTCGACCTTGGTACTGGCACCGCTCAGGGCCATCATGACCTTCTGGTTGTGCCAGTACACGCCGACCGACGCCGGCACCTGGCCGAGCTTCTTCTTCGCGAACCGCTTGATGACTGCGCCCTTGATGCCGGTGATCTCGGCGGGGGCGATGCGGGGTGATCCGTTCATGTCGACCTCCTGTGCGAGCGGGTATGACATGGAGACGCACACCGACCCCGGAACGTGACAGCGCACGATGATCCCGCTCGGATCGCACGTGACCTGAACCCGGGACCGATTCGCCGTAAGGTTTCGCCCACACGGCAAGAGGGCAAGACTGAGGTGGTGGAGTCCTCCGTGGCTCCCGGTCTCAGCACATCCGCACTCCGCCGGCGTGGTCGGCGTAGGCAGAAGGAGATCCACATGAGCGAACGCGATCCCGAGACAGAAGGCCCCGCGGACGGTGGCGCCGAGGGTGTCCCCGGTGTGCACGACGGTGGCGCGGACGGTGGTGCCGACAGCGGTGCCGAGGGTCCCGCCGACGGTGGCGCCGAGGGCGTTCCCGGTGTGCACGACGGTGGCGCGGACGGTGGTGCCGACAGCGG
>NZ_JARBCJ010000217.1:0-5267 GCF_028803055.1 Mumia sp. | reverse complement strand
GGCGCCTCCACGGAGGGGCGGATCCCGACCTTGGCGGCGCCGGCGAACAGCGTGTCGAGGAGGTCGTGGAACTGGGTCGCCCGCACGAGCGTCCACGGGACGGGCCCCGTCCGTACGACCTCCTCCTGCTCGACCTTGGCCCGGTAGTACCCGAATCCGCCCGCGTTCTGGACCTTGTCGCAGCCGACGATGGAGACCACCACGTGGTGGGCCACCCCGACCGCGCTCTCCACCTCCAGGAGACGCCGGGACCCGTCGATCAGGACCGCCTGCGCTGCCTTGGAGCCGAACCCGTTGCTCGCGTCCACGACCGCCGCGCACCCGTCGAGCACCTCGCGCAGACCCGCTCCGGTGCTCAGGTCCACCGGATGACTCGCGCTGCTGCGGCTCGCCGGCCGCACCTCGTGACCGCGCGCCTGCAACGCGGCGACCACCACGCTGCCCAGCGTGCCCGTCCCCCCGATGACTGCGACCCTCATTGTCGTCCCCTTCGCTGTGGAAGTGCTCCTACTGAGGGGACGGCGCAGCGGGCGCCGGTGTGACATGTGGCGTTATGGGCCCTCGTACGGTCGCTCCGGGGGCGTCTCCGGGAGTCCGAGCAGCGGGAACAGGCGGGTGTCCAGGAAGGTCGAGATGTTCGTGACCTCGCCGCCCTGGACGTCGAGGACAGTGATCGACCACGGGACGAACCCGCCCTCGGGCGCGGGCCGCCACTGCGCCAGCGCTGGAGCGCCGTTGACACTCATCGGCTCCACGCGAGATCCCAGACACTCCTTGCCGGGCCCCTCCATCCACGTCCGGATGTCCTCCCGTCCCTGGAGCCACATGACAAAAGGGGGCATGCTCTGCGTGGCGTCCTCTCTCAACAGGGACACGAAGGTGTCCATGTCGTACGCCTCGAACGCGGCGACGTACTTCGCGAGAAGCTCCTGCTGATCGGCGTCGAGCTCGTCGTAGGTGTCTCCGGACGTCGACCGCACCGTGCTCAAGGTCGCCCGGGCCCGCTGGAGCGCGCTGTTGACGGAGGCGACCGACGTGTCGAGGAGGTCGGCGACCTCGGCAGCCCTCCACCGGAGCACCTCGCGGAGCACCAGCACCGCACGCTGACGCGGCGGCAGATGCTGCAGAGCCGCCACGAACGCGAGTCTGATCGACTCACGGCCTGCCGCCACCTCCGCGGGATCGGCCGAGTCGGGGATGATGCGCTCGTCGAGCATCGGCTCCATCCACGCCTCGTTGGCGCGCTGCGCCGCGAGCGAGTGGACGACCGGCTGCCAGGCGGTCGCGGAGAGGTCCATCGGGCGGGCGCGCCGCTGGCCGGAGCCGAGGATGTCCATGCAGACGTTGGTCGCGATCCGGTAGAGCCAGGACCGCAGGGACGATCGTCCCTCGAACTTGTCGAGGCTTCGCCAGGCGCGAACCATCGTCTCCTGGACGGCGTCCTCGGCATCGAACGCAGAGCCCAGCATGCGGTAGCAGTAGCCGGTCAGCTCCCGGCGATAGGTCTCGAGCTCGAGCTCGGTCGTTGCAATGGCCGTCATGGTCCCTCCCCCATCCGCAGCAGTTTCCCACCGCCACACCCACAGGAAAACGTACGCAACTGACAGTTCTCGGACGAGCGAGTTGTCAGCCGGTTGCCGGGCGCCCGTGGCCGGAACCGGTCACAGGGCTAGCGGAGTGACCTACGTCACTCTAGCGTCTGTTGAAACGTTCCAAACGCTTCCAGCGAAGGAGCCACCGTGGTGATCCCACCCCGCCCTCTCGTTCTCGTCGCCGCAGCCGCACTCCTGCTCGGCCTCCAGACGCCCGCCGCCGCCACGACCGACGTCTCAGCCTCCACCGCCGCGACCGCGTCGTCCGCTCCGCCGACGGTCGGCGCGCTCCGGGTCAACGGAACGGAGAACCCGCTCGGGATCGACGGCAGGAAACCACGCCTGGGCTGGCAGCTCGACGCGGACCGCCGCGGCGTCACCCAGAGCGCCTACCAGGTCCGCGTGGCGCGCAGCGAAGCGCGGCTGAGCGACCCCGACGTGTGGGACAGCGGCAAGGTCGAGTCCCGCCAGTCCGTCGAGGTGCCGTACGGCGGGCCTGCTCTGGCCTCCGGCACCGGCTACGTGTGGTCGGTCCGGGTCTGGGACGACACGGGCGCGGCGTCGTCGTGGAGCGACCCCGCCACGTTCGAGACCGGTCTCCTCACGGCCTCGGACTGGAAGGCCGCGTGGGTCGGCGCCGCCCGCCCAGAGCTGGGCGCGCAGTGGACGGACTACACGATCGAGTTCACGGCCTCGCGCATCTCCGGCGCCCTCGGCGTCTACTTCCGCGGCCGCGACACCGAGCACGCCTACATGTGGCAGATCAGCGAGGCGGAGAAGTCGCTGCGACCGCACGTCAAGGACGGCGGATACCGAGTCCTCCCGGCCACGCCGTTCCCTGCCGGCTTCGACTTCGCGGCCGAGCACCGCTACCGCGTCGAGGTCGACGGCACGACGATCAGGACCTCGGTGGACGGGGCGCTGCTCGACGAGCGCACCGACGCAACCTTCACCGGCCCCGGCGCCCTCGGCTTCCGCACCAGCGCACCCGAGACCGGGCTGGTGCACGACGTGGTGGTCACCTCCGACGACGGCACCACGCTCGTCGACACCACCTTCCCCGCTGGCGACCGCACCTTCTCTGCCGGCACGGTCGCCGACGGCACGCTCAGGGTCGACGCCGCCGGCCCCGAGGTGTGGCTGCGACGCGACGATCCCGTCCCCCTGCTCCGCAAGGAGTTCGACCTGGCGGGCAAAGAGGTGGAGCGTGCGCGCGTCTACGCGTCCGCGCGCGGCGTCTACCGCCTGCACCTCAACGGCGAGCGTGTCGGCGACCACGAGCTCGCCCCCGGCTGGACCGCGTACGACAAGCGCATCGACCACCAGACGTACGACGTCACCGACCTCGTCCGCTCCGGCGACAACGCCTTCGGGGCCGAGCTCTCCCGCGGCTGGTACACCGGCAACATCGCGATGTTCGGCCCCAACACGTACGGCACCGACACCTCCCTGATCGCCCAGCTCGTGGTCGACTTCACCGACGGCACCTCGACCACGGTCGCGACCGACGGCTCCTGGAACGCGACCGACGGCCCTGTGCGCGCGGCCGACCTGCTCGACGGCGAGACCTTCGACCGGCGGCGTGCCGACGCCCTCGGTGACTGGGACGAGCCGTCGTACGAGCCCGAGGGCTGGACCGACGTGGTCGTCCGCGACGAGCCGGTGGACACGCTCGAGCCGCAGACCGCCCCGCCGGTCCGCGTGACCCAGGAGCTCACCGAGACCCGCCGGATCGACTCTCCGACCGACGGTGCCCACCTCTACGACCTCGGCCAGAACATGGTCGGCCACGTCCGCCTGACCCTCGACGGCGACAAGGGCGACACGGTCCGGATCCGTCACGGCGAGGTGCTCAATCCCGACGGCACCCTCTACACCGCCAACCTCCGCAGCGCGAAGGCGACCGACTACTACACGCTCGGCTCCGACGGCTCCGAGACGTACGAGCCCGCGTTCACGTTCCACGGATTCCGCTACGTCGAGGTCACCGGCGTCGATGAAGCGCCGGACGCCGAGGACGTCGTGGGTGTCGTCGTGGGCACCGACGGAGAGCTCACCTCCGAGCTCGACACCTCCTCCGACCTCGTCGACCAGCTCCACCGCAACATCGTCTGGGGCATGCGGGGCAACTTCCTCTCGATCCCGACCGACACCCCGGCTCGCGACGAGCGGATGGGGTGGACCGGTGACATCAACGTGTTCGCCCGCACGGCGGTCTACGACATGGACGCGCAGACGTTCCTCGACAAGTGGCTCCAGGACCTCCGCGACACCCAGCGCGCCAACGGGTCGCTGCCGGGCGTCGCGCCGATCGTGCCCGGACGGTTCGACGGCGGGTACGAGTCGGCGGGGTGGATGGACGCCGGCGTGCACGTGCCGTGGACGCTGTGGCGGGCGTACGGAGACACCGAGGTGATCCGCGACAACTACACGATGATGAAGAAGTACGTCGACTTCCTCGACGCCGACTCGACCAACCACATCCGGTCGGCCGGCGGATACCTCGACTGGCTCAACCTCGACGACCCGACGCCGGCCGACGTGCTGGACACCGCCTTCGTCGCGAAGAGCACCCGCGAGTTCGCGCAGATGGCTGAGGCGATCGGCAACGACGCGGACGCTGCGGCCTACCAGGCACGGTACGAGGCGATCCGCGCTGCGTACCAGGACGCCTTCGTCGCCGCCGACGGGACGGTGAAGGGCGACAGCCAGACCTCGTACATCCTCACGATCATCAACGACCTGGCACCGGCCGACCGGCTCGACGCGGTGGTCGACCAGTTCGTCGAGACGCTCGAGCGCCGCGACTACCACCTCTCGACCGGCTTCCTCGGGGTCGACGGACTGCTGCCGGCGCTGACGAAGGCGGGCCGCACCGACATCGCGTACCGGCTCCTGCAGAACGAGGACTACCCCTCCTGGGGGTACGAGATCGGCAAGGGCGCGACCACGATCTGGGAGCGCTGGAACTCGATCAACCCCGACGGCACCTTCAACGACGTCGGCATGAACTCGTTCAACCACTACGCGTACGGCGCTGTCGGCGAGTGGATGTACCGGACGATGGCCGGGGTCTCCGAGCTCGAGCCGGGCTACCGCAAGGTGCTGGTCGCGCCGGAGCCGGGCGAGGGCCTCGACCACGTGACGTTTGCGGTCGAGACGCGCTACGGCACGGTCCGCAGCGCGTGGAAGAAGGTCAGCGGCGGGCTCGATCTCGAGGTGTCGGTGCCGGCGAACACGACGGCGGAGATCCGGATCCCGGCACCAGGCCGCTGGGCGGTGACCGAGGGCGGTGGTGCCGCGGAGTCGGCCGACGGGGTGCGGTTCGTCGCGTACGAGGACGGGCACGCCGTGTACGAGGTGGGGTCGGGCGACTACCGCTTCGGCATCGACCGCGCGCTCGGCGAGCTGGGTGAGGCGGCCGCGGACGTGGACGTGCTGGCCGGGCAGGTCGACGCGCTGGCGACGAAGGGCCTGCTGACGCGGCTGCTGAAGCGGCACCTGCAGGCCGAGGTCGCCACGCTGGACCGCCAGGTCGAGCAGGCTCGCGCGGCTCGCGCCGAGGGCGACCGTGACACGGCGGCAACGCGAACTCACCAGGCGCTCGCCACCGTGTCGGCGCTCGAGCTGTGGGTTGACCTGCAGCGCGTGCTGCGGTTGGTCGACACACCGACC
>NZ_JARBCJ010000216.1:0-5330 GCF_028803055.1 Mumia sp. | reverse complement strand
CGTCCCAGGCGAGCCGCCGGAGGATGTCGGGTGTCAGAAGGTTTTCGAGAGGCAGGTCGTGGCGCTCGGCGATCGCCGTCAGAGCGGTCCGGTACGCCGCCAACCGGGCGGCAGCCTCAGGGTTCCGCTCGGGCCACGCACGAGCAGGCGGAGGACCGTCGGCGTCGCTCGACGCGTTGGAGGGCAGCTCTGACTCCGGCAGGTCCCGGGCGGCGGCGAGGGCACTGTCCCATGTGTCGAGGTAGCGGCGCGCTCCGCGGCTGCGCATGACCTCCAGGTCACGCAGCTCTTGGCGGCTCGCCGGCGCGGTGCGGGCGATCGTGACGATCGCGGCGTCGTTGAGGATCCGCCCCGGGGTTACGTCGCGCTCGCGGGCGATGACGTCGCGCGCCTCCCACAGGGCTCGCACGAGCGCGAGCCGTCGCGGCCCACGGACCTTGTGGATGCCGGACGTCCGCCGCCACGGCTCCGTCCGGACTGCGGGACCGGCGAAGTGGAGAAGTGCTTGGAACTCCTCGTGGGCCCACTCCAGCTTGCCGGCCCGCTCGAGGCGCTCCTCGAGGGCGTTGCGCAGCCCGACGAGAGGCTCGACGTCGAGGGCGGCGTACACGAGCCACGGCTCGGGGAGCGGCCGTCGTGACCAGTCGGCGGCGGAGTGCTCCTTGGCCAGGCTCATCCCGTACACGTCCTGGACGAGCGCAGCCAGGCCGACGCGCGGGAGGTTGAGGAGTCGGCCGGCGAGCTCGGTGTCGAAGAGCGCACGGGGGCGCAGGCCGACCTCCGCGAGAGACGGCAGGTCCTGGGTGGCCGCGTGGAGGATCCACTCGGTGGGGGCGAGCACGTCGTCGAGCTCATGGAGGTCCTCGAACGCGATCGGGTCGACCAGAGCCGTCCCAGCTCCCTCACGGCGCAGCTGGATCAGGTACGCCCGCTGCGAGTAGCGGTATCCGGAGGCGCGCTCCGCGTCGATCGCGACCGGGCCGGTCCCGTGGCGGAGGGCGTCCAGCACGCGCTGGAGGGCCTGGGCGTCGTCGACCACCGCCGGGAGGGGGTCGTGCAGCTGCAGGGGCGGGAGGACGACCTCCTCGGTGGGGGAGTCGTCGGGTTCGGAGGTCACCGCGGCGGCCGTCCCTCGCGCCCGCGTCGGGGCAGGGTCAGCACACCAGGGGCCAGCGGGGGGAGCCCGGCCACGGTGCACAAGAGCTCGCTCCACGCGACGGCGTGCGAGGCGAGGGTGTCACCGGTGCCGAACAGGGGTGTCCACGAGGCTCTGATCTCCAGCTGCGCGCTGGAGCCGTCCTCCTCCATCCCTCCGAAGCCCTCCGTCCGGACGGTCGTGACGCTCCCGCTGGGCGCGACGTACGAGGCGCCCTGGGAGAACAGCGCCTCGACCAGCCAGCTCCAGCCGACCTCGGGAAGCACGGGGTCGCTGGCCATCTCGGCGTCGACCTCGGCGCGGGCGAACGTCACCAGCCGGAACGTGCCCTGCCAGGCGTCGTTGCCCGCCGGGTCGTGGAGCAGGACGAGCCGGCCGGTGCCGACCTCGTCGCCATCGGCGGTGACATCGCCGCTCTGCGCGTACGAGTACGGCGCGATCCGACGGGGTGCTGCCAGCTCCTCGCAGACCACCTCGGGACGTAGCTCCGCGTCTCGCAGGGCAGCGACAGCCTCGATGAACTCGGACGGCTGACCGTCGAGCTCGTTGCGTGCTGCCATGCCTCCACCATAGTTCGCGGAGCGTCAGACCTGACGCAGCGACGCGCCGTTCGACCTGCGAGGATCGGAGGGTGAGTGCCCCGCAGAAGGACGACAAGCCCGAGGCCTCGTCGTCGACCACGGCCGCGCCCAGCCCTGCGAAGGACGGGACGACGCCGAAGACGACCAGTGCCTTCCTCGCCGCGTGCCGGGGGGAGAAGCCCACCCATGTGCCCGTGTGGTTCATGCGTCAGGCCGGGCGTTCTCTCCCGGAGTACCGCAAGCTCCGCGAGGGCGTCCCGATGCTCGAGTCGTGCACGCGGCCCGAGATGGTCGTCGAGATCACGATGCAGCCGGTGCGCCGGTACGGCGTGGACGCCGCGATCTTCTACTCCGACATCGTGGTGCCGCTGAAGGCGATCGGAGTCGATCTCGACATCGTCCCCGGCACCGGCCCCGTCGTCGCGACGCCGATCCGTACGGCCAAGGCCGTTGCCAAGCAGCTGCGCGACCTGGAGCCGAGCGACGTCGAGTACGTCACGGAGTCCGTGCGCGGGCTCGTCGGCGAGCTCGGCGACACGCCGCTGATCGGCTTCGCCGGCGCACCGTTCACGCTGGCCTCGTACCTGATCGAGGGCGGGCCGTCGCGCGACCACCGGCTGACCAAGGAGCTGATGTACCGGGACCCGGAGACGTGGGACGCGCTGCTCGGCCGGCTCGCCTCGATCGCGGCCGCGTTCCTGCGGGTGCAGGTCGAGGCCGGTGCCCGGGCGGTGCAGCTGTTCGACTCCTGGGCCGGCTCGCTCTCCCGTGAGGACTACGTCCGCTACGTCAAGCCGTACGCGAAGACTGTGCTGGATGCGGTCGCCGACCTCGATGTGCCGCGCATCCACTTCGGTGTCGGCACCGGCGAGCTGCTCACCGAGATGGGTGACGCGGGAGCCGACGTCGTAGGCGTCGACTGGAGGGTCGCGCTCGACGACGGGATCGCACGGGTGGGTCCGGGCCGGTCGGTCCAGGGCAACCTCGACCCGACGGTCGTGTTCGCACCCGACGACATCATGAAGGCCAAGGCCGATGCGATCCTCGATGCCGGGAGCAAGGCACGCGGCCACGTGTTCAACCTGGGTCACGGCGTGCTCCCCGCCACCGACCCCGATGCCCTCAAGCGCCTGGTCGACCACGTCCACGCCTACGAGCTGCGCTGAGCGTGCCGGTGAGGTCCCCCGTGCGCGTGGCGGTCGTCGGTGGCGGCCTGGCGGGCGCGACGGCAGCGCGCGCCGTGGTGGAGGCGTTGCCCGACGCCGTCGTGACCCTCTTCGAGGCCTCTGACCGGGTCGGAGGCAAGCTCGCGGGCACGGAGGTCGCCGGGATCACGGTCGACGTCGGGGCGGAGTCCATGCTCAACCGGCGTCCCGAGGCGGTGCGTCTGGCCCGCGAGGTGGGTCTCGGGGAGCGTCTCGTCCATCCCGAGCCGGTCGCGGCGGCACTCTGGGCGCGCGGTGAGATGCGCCCGATCCCGCCGTCGGTGATGGGCGTTCCCACCGACCTCGACGCGCTCGCCGAGACCCACGTCCTCAGTCGCGCCGGCATGCTGCGCGCCCGCGCCGACCTGCCGTTGCCCGAGCCCGCCGACGACGTGTCTGTCGCGTCGTACGTGGGGCGGCGTCTGGGGCGGGAGGTCGTCGACATGCTGGTCGAGCCGCTTCTCGGCGGTGTGTACGCCGGTCACGCCTCGGAGCTCTCCGTGCGTGCGGCCGCGCCGGCGATCTGGGCGCTCCACCACCGCGGACGGCGTCTCGCGCACGCCGCCGCCGAGCAGTCGGCAGCGGCGCCGAAGGATCTTCCGCCGGTCTTCGCGGGCCTCGAGGGCGGGATGTGGCAGCTGCCCGCCGCGGTGGTCGACCACCCGAGCATCGTCGTACGCTCCCGCGCGACCGTGCGTGAGATCAGCGCGCTGGGCTTCGGTCGGTGGCGCCTGGTCGTCGGCCCCGCCAACGCCGCCGAGGTGGTGGAGGTCGATGCCGTGGTCGTCGCGACCCCGGCTGCGCCTGCTGCGCGGCTGCTGGCGCCGTGCGTCCCGGTGGCGGCGCGGCTGCTGCGTGAGGTCGACTACGCCTCGATGGCGATCGTCACCCTGGCCGTGCCCCGCGACCAGGTGGCCGCCAACGCCGCAGGATCGGGTTTCCTGGTCCCGCCCGTGGAGGGGAAGGCGATCAAGGCGGCGACGTTCTCGTCGTGGAAGTGGGGCTGGCTGGGGCGCCGGACCGGTGACCTGATGATCCTGCGCGCCTCTCTCGGCCGGGCGGGTGAGGAGCACGTCCTCCAGCGTGAGGACGCCGACCTCGTGGCGACGGCGGTGTCCGACCTCGCCGAGGCCATCGGCCTCCGGGGGCCGTTGGTGGACGCGGATGTCCAGCGCTGGGGCGGTGGTCTGCCGCAGTACACCGTGGGGCACCTCGCCCGAGTCGACCAGATCTCCGACGCCGTCGGCCGGACGCCCGGGCTTGCCGTGTGCGGCGCGGCGTACGGCGGGGTCGGGATCCCGGCGGTCGTCGCATCCGCCCAGGCCGCCGCCCGGAGCATCTGCGACCACCTCGAGGGGCCCGTGGGCCGAGGGGGACAATGAAGCCATGACGACGCCCGAGGTTGACCACGAGGCCCTGAACGCGACGATCCGCTACACGATGTGGTCGGTGTTCCGCTTGGAGACGCCGTTCGGAGAGATCGCGGACCGGACGAAGGTGATCGCCGAGGTCGAGGAGCTCTTCGCGGAGCTGGCCGACGCCGACGTGGTCGTGCGGGGTGCGTACGACGTCGCAGGGCTGCGCGCGGACGCCGACGTCATGATCTGGTGGCACGCCGTGAGCGCCGACGCGCTCCAGGACGCCTACCATGCGTTCCGCCGTACGGCCCTGGGTGAGCGACTGGCTCCGGTCTGGTCACAGATGGGGCTGCACCGCCCGGCGGAGTTCAACCGCTCGCACGCCCCGGCGTTCATGACCGAGCCTGGAGGCAAGGCGTACCTCTGCGTCTACCCGTTCGTGCGGTCGTACGACTGGTACGTCCTGCCCGAGGCCGAGCGCCGGGAGATGCTGCGCGAGCACGGCATGATGGCGGCGCCGTACCCCGACGTCCGGGCCAACACGGTCGCGTCGTTCGCGCTCGGCGACTACGAGTGGCTGCTCGCGTTCGAGGCCGACGAGCTGCACCGCATCGTCGACCTCATGCGCGAGCTGCGGGCCTCGAAGGCGCGGCTGCACGTGCGCGACGAGATCCCGTTCTACACGGGTCGGCTGCGCACCGTCGCCGAGCTCGTCGACACCCTTCCCTGACCGCGGGTCAGTTTCTGGGGCCCGCGGGTCGCTGTCTGGGGTCCGCGGGTCAGGATGCGTCAGGGACGAGCCGCAGGCTCACACCGTTGATGCAGTAGCGCTGGTCGGTCGGCGTCGGGAAGCCCTCACCCTCGAAGACGTGACCGAGGTGCGAGCCGCACCGCGCGCAGCGCACCTCCACGCGCCGCATGCCGAGCGACACGTCCTCGATCAGCTCGACGCGATCTCCGGCCAGCGGTGAGAAGAACGCAGGCCAACCGCAGTGCGCGTCGAACTTCGTGTCGCTGCGGAACAGTTCCG